>JBKHJS010000117.1:0-7096 GCA_046537995.1 Desulfobacterales bacterium | reverse complement strand
AGCATTGCTTTTATCGGCTCGCCCAGGTGCACCACCGAGGAAAACTACCTGTTCCAGAAAATCGCGCGCGTCCTGTTTGAAACCAACAACGTGGCCAGCACCGGCGCGGTCAACGGCCAGGCCCTGATCCGCCGCATCGAGGAAAGATCCATGGGCACGGCCCGCATTGCCCCGCTTTCCCGCCTGGAACAGGCAGATGCAATCCTGGTAATCAACGCGGATCCGGATCACGCCGTGCCGGTGGCGGCCTATCACGCCAGGCGCGCGGCTCGCGCAGGCACGCCACTTGTAACCGTGGATACCCGGCGCACCGGGCTGGCCCCGTTTGCCCGCGCCCGGGTGCGCCCGAATGCCGGGCCGGATGCAGATGCCCGAATCCCGCTGCTCATCGGCGCCATTGCCGCCCGGATTGCAGAGAAAAACGGCCAGGACACCGGCTTTATCCAGCAGCGCACCACGGGCTGGGAAGCATATCAGTCCGGGATTGCCAATCTTCTGGCGCAACAACCCCTTTCCCAGGCTGAGCAAAAGGCCGCGGACCGCGCCGCAGACCTGCTGGCCGGCCGCAAAATCGCCATCCTGCTCGGCGGCGACCTCATGGAACGCGACAGCGGCGCACAAACCGCGGATGCCGCCTTTGACCTGGCCCTTGCCACCGGCAGCCTAGCTGCTGCAAACGGCGGCATTTTCATCGCCTCTCCGGAAAGCAACACCAACGGCGCCTTTGACATGGGGATGGTGCCGGACATGCTGCCGGGCAGATACGCGCTTTCTGATGAAACCGCCCGCCAGAACCTGGAGCGGCTCTGGAATGCCCGCATTTCCCCGGATCCCGGACTGGATCTCTGCGACATCATCGAGGCCGCGGAAACCGGTCACATAAAGGGGCTTTACATCATGGGCGAAAACCTGCTGCGCACCCTGCCCGATGCCGACCGCGTGGAAGCCGCCCTGAAAAATCTCGATTTTCTGGTGGTCCAGGACATTGTGGATACCCGCACCGCCAAACTGGCCCACGTGGTGCTGCCGGGTGCGGCCTTTGCCGAAAAAGGCGGCTCGTTTACCAACATGGAGGGGCGCATCCAGGCCTTTGCCCCGAGTACGGCCCCGCCGGGACAGGCCAGGGGAGACTGGGAGATCCTGGGCCTGCTGGCCCAGAACATGGGCTACCCGGAGCAATACAACACCGTGCAGAAGATCCGCCAGGAAATCCGGAGAACCGTGCCCATGTACGCCACCCTGGAAAATCACCGGCGTGCGTGGGTCAAAAACGCGGACACCGGCACGCCGTTTGACAACAGCAACAGCCGGTTCGCATTTCATGAGTGGCAGCCGTCTGCTGCCGCAGAAACCGACACCGACCGGCCCTTTACCGCCCTGCTGGGCTCGCTTCGCTGGCACCTGGGCGGCGGCACCCGCACCAGCCGATCGCCCCGGATTGCCAAATGGCACCGCGACAGCCAGGCCCGCCTGTGCCCGGCGGACATGGAGTCCCTGGGGCTGGCAGAAGGCGACACCGTGCGGATTGCCTCGGCACACGGCCAAATCGAGCGCCCCTGCATGCCGGATGCCGGCCTGGTTTCCGGGCAGGCCTTTGTGCCGCTGGGTTTTTCCGGCAACGACGCCGCGGGCCTGGCAGATCTGGCGCGCCTCAAGGACCCGGACTCGGGCTGGCGCACCTGCCGGGTCAATATTGAAAAGATATAGACGCCAAGGAGCAAAAGCCAATGGATCCCACGCAATTTGACCGGGAAAAACTCGATGAAATCATCGAGGCCTACCAGGACCGGAAATGGGCCCTGATTCCCCTGCTCCAGGAAATCCAGGAGGAATTCGGGTTTATCCCGCCCGAGTCCATCGAGCCTGTGGCAGATGCCCTGAACATGTTCGCCTCCCAGGTCCAGGGCGTGATCACGTTTTACACGGGTTTTTCCTTAAAACCCAAGGGCCGTTATGTGCTCCGGGTCTGCAGGGGCACGGCGTGCCACGTCAAGGGCAGCAGAGCCATCCTGCGCCTGGTTAAAAAGGAGCTGGGCCTGGAGGAAGGCGAGACCGGCTCGGACTACCAGTTCACCCTGGAGACCGTGGCCTGCCTGGGCGCATGCTTCCTGGCGCCGACCATGATGGTCAACCGCGATTATTACGGCAGACTCAATCCCACCAAGGTGACCAGCGTGCTCGGCGAATACAGGAAAGACAAGGAGGATGACTGAGCCTTATGAAGAAACTCACATCCATCGGACAGGTTGAATGGTTCCGCAACCGGCTTCTGGCGGAATCCGGCAAAAAAAAGACCGAGGTCCACGTGTGCATGACCGGGTGCCGGGCCTACGGGGCCGCCGCGGTGCGCGATGCCATCGCCGAGGCGGTGACCGCGCAGGGACTCGACGAGCAGGTGGAAGTCCGCTCCACGGGATGTCACGGATTCTGTGCCAAGGCGCCCGTGGTGGCAATCGAGCCGCTGGGCGTACAATACCAGGAAGTTGACCCGGCTGATGCCGCAGAAATCGTGGAACAGACCATAAAGCGCCAGCAGTTGATCGAGCGCCTGGCCTACCGGGATCCCAGAACCGGCCAGGCGATCTACTACCGCAACCAGATTCCGTTTTACCAGAAGCAGGTGCGCCGGGTGCTGGGCAACTGCGGCCGCATTGATCCCACGAAAATCGAGCACTACATTATCGCCGGCGGATACAAGGCCCTGGTCAAGGCCCTGTCCCAGATGACCCCGGAAGCGGTCATCGAGGAAGTGGTCAATGCAAAAATCCGGGGCCGCGGCGGCGCGGGCTTTCCCACGGGGATCAAGTGGCGCTTTGCCCGCCAGTCCCAGACCACGCCCAAGTACGTGGTCTGCAACGCAGACGAGGGCGATCCCGGCGCGTTCATGGATCGGGCCCTGCTGGAGGGCGACCCGCATGCGGTCATCGAGGGCATGATGATCGGCGGATATGCCATGGGCGCGGAATACGGCATCATTTATGTGCGCGAGGAGTACCCGATTGCAGTCGAACACCTGACCCGGGCCATTGCGCAGGGCAAGGAACTCGGCCTGCTGGGCGAAAACATCCTGGGCACGGGATTTAACTTTGACCTCTCGCTGAAAATGGGCGCGGGCGCATTTGTCTGCGGCGAGGAAACCGCGCTGATGGCATCAATCGAGGGCAAGCGGGGCATGCCCCGCCCCCGGCCGCCGTTTCCGGCCCAGGCCGGCATTGACGAGAAACCCACCAACATCAACAACGTGGAGACCCTGGCCAACATCCCGCTGATCGTCAAAAACGGAGCGGAGTGGTACGGCGAGCTGGGCACGGACGCCTCCAAGGGCACCAAGATCTTCTCGCTTGCCGGCAAGGTCAACAACACCGGCCTGGTGGAAGTGCCCATCGGCACCACCATCCGCGAGGTGGTCTATGACATCGGCGGCGGCATTCCCAAGGGAAGAGCCTTCAAGGCCGTGCAGATGGGCGGCCCGGCCGGCGGGTGCGTGCCGGCCCGGTTTTTAAACCTGCCCATCGACTATGACACCATCCAGCGCATCGGCGCCATCATGGGCTCGGGCGGCATGGTGGTGCTCGACGAAAACAACTGCATGGTGGAAATCGCGCGGTTCTTCCTGGAATTCACCCAGTCCGAGTCCTGCGGCAAGTGCGCCCCGTGCCGGCTGGGCACCACCCAGTTGCTCGAAACCCTCACGCGCATCACCCTCGGACAGGGACACATCGAAGATATAGATTCCATCAAGGCCATCGGCGACACCATGACCGAGGCCTCGCTTTGCGGGCTGGGACAGGCCAGCCCCAAGCCGGCGCTGTCCACCCTGCGCTATTTCGAGCAGGAATACAAGGACCACATCCACGAACACCGGTGCGCGGGCGCGGTATGCGATTCCATGGTGATATCGGCCTGCCAGCACGCCTGCCCGGCCGGCATTGACGTGCCCAACTACGTGGCTGCCATTGCAAACGGCAACTACGAGGATGCCGTGGAAATCATCCGCGAGAAAAATCCCTTTCCCGCAGTGTGCGGCCGGGTGTGCATCAATCCCTGCGAGTACAAGTGCCGCCGCGGCGAGCTTGACGAGCCGGTGGCCATCCGCACGTTAAAACGCTATGCCTCGGACTATTACTACGGCAAGCACGGCGCCGAGCGCGAGCCCTTCCCCGTGACCCGGGACGAAAAGGTGGCCATTGTTGGCGCCGGGCCCGCGGGCCTGACCTGCGCATATTTCCTGGCCAAGCTCGGATACCAGACCAAGGTGTTCGAAGCCCAGCCCGTGGGCGGCGGCATGTTAAACATCGCGCTTCCCGAGTTCCGCCTGCCCCGGGAAGTCATTGACATGGAAATCCAGTGGATCGAAAACGCGGGGGTGGAAATCGAATACAACTCCCCGATTGATGCCAACCACACCTTAAACGACCTGAAAAAGGAAGGCTACCAGGCGGTGTTTTTGTCTGCGGGCGCCCAGGCCAGCAAGCGCATCGGCATTCCCGGAGAGGAAGAAGGCATGGAGGGGCTCCACTACGGGCTGAATTTCCTGCGCGATATCCGGCTGGGCCACGATATCCGGCTTTCCGGCAAGACCGTGGTCATCGGCGGCGGCAACGTGGCCATGGACGTGGCCCGCACCGCCCTGCGCGCCGGCGCAGAAGACGTCCAGCTCTACTGCCTGGAAAGCCGCGAGGAAATGCCGGCCTGGGACAAGGACGTGGAGGAGACCGAGGAGGAAGGCGCCATTGTCAACCCGGAATGGTCGCCCGCCCAGATCTACGAGGAAAACGGCCGGGTCCGCGGCATCAGCTTTACCCGGTGCCTTGCGGTATTTGACCAGGAAGGCAGCTTTAACCCGGAATGCGACGAATCCGATACCCAGTACATCGAGGCAGACAACATCATCATCTCCATCGGCCAGGCCCCGGACATGTCCTTTCTGCCCGAAGACAGCCAGCTCGAGCGCGCCCTGTGGGGATCGCTGGCAGTGGACGAAAACACGCTTGCCACCAACGTGCCCGGCGTGTTTGCCGGCGGCGACTTTACCACCGGCCCGACATTTGTCATCCGCGCCATTGCCTCGGGCCGGCGCGCGGCCCTGGCCATTCACAAGTATATTTCCGGTGATGAGAGCCCCATTTTCATGCCGGATGAAAAAACGCCCCTGGCCCAGGAAACCGGCCTGGCCCTGGAAAACGAATCCACCGAGGACCAGCCCCGGGTCAAAACCGGCCTTGAAAACCCCGAGGAGCGCATCCTGGACTTCCGGGAAGTCGAATGCGGATTTACCCGCGAGCAGGCCCATTATGAAGCCAGGCGCTGCCTCCGGTGCGATCTTGAAAAAGAGAGGAGTTAACCGCCATGATCCGATCCATTACCCGGCAGAAACCCATGACGGAAATCGAGCACCTGCTTGACGGCATGGACAGGATTTTCATCATCGGCTGCGGCACCTGCACCACCATGACCCGGACCGGGGGCGCCGAGCAGGTGGCGGCCATGTCCGAGGACCTGTCTTCCAGGGGCAAGGTGATTACCGGCACCACCGTTGTGCCCGTGGCCTGCGACAACCTCACCGCGGACATCCTGTCCGAGTACGGCTCGCGCATGAACCAGGCAGACGCCCTGCTGGTGATGTCGTGCGCCTACGGGGTGCAGACCATCGGCACCCAGCTCGGCCAGATGGTGGTGCCCGCGCAGAACACACTGTTTATCGGCAAGGAAAACGCGGCCGGCCAGTTCAACGAGTCCTGCACCCAGTGCGGCACCTGCGTGATCGGCGAAACCGGCGGCATCTGCCCGGTCACCGCCTGCCACAAGGGGCTGGTCAACGGCCCGTGCGGGGGCACCAACAACGGCAAGTGCGAAATCGACAGCAACAAGGACTGCGCCTGGACCCTGATCTACAACCGCCTGAACGAGCTCGGCCGGCTCGATGTCATGCGCACCTACAAAAAGCCGCGCAACCACCTGGGAGAGCCCAGCCCGGGCAAGTTCGACATCCCGGCGGACTGATACAACCCATAACCACTTAATCACATAAACACTTAACCACATAACCACTTAAAGGATATTCCCATGCCATCCGCATTCAAAAAGGCCCTGGACTCCGGAAAATTCGTGGTCACCTCAGAGGTCGCCCCGTCCAAGGGGACCAACCTGGAGAAAATGGCCCACCACGTGGAGCTGTTAAAAGACAAGGTGGATGCCATGAACGTGACCGACCACCAGAGCTCCGTGATGCGCTTTCCGTCGCTGGGCGGGGCGCTGCTGGTCAAGGAAAACGGCGGCGAGCCCATCCTCCAGATGACCTGCCGGGACAGAAACCGCCTGGCCCTGCAGGCAGACCTGATGATGGCCTCCAGCCGGGGCATCAACAACGTGCTGTGCCTGACCGGTGATTCCGTGATGCTCGGGGATCACAAGGCGGCCAAGGGCGTGTTCGACCTGGACTCCAGCCAGTTGCTAGCAGCAGTGCGCACCATGGAGGGCGGCAAGGACATGGCCGGAAACGACCTGGACGGGGACGTGAACTTCTGCGCAGGCGCCATTGTCACGCCCGAGGCCAATCCCATCGAGCCCCAGTTGATCAAGTTCGAAAAAAAGATCGAGGCCGGCGCGGAATTCATCCAAACCCAGGCGGTCTACGACATGGACAATTTCAAGCGGTTCATGGACTATGCCCGGCAGTTTGACGTCAAGATCCTGGCCGGCATCATCCTGCTCACATCCGCGGGCATGGCCCGGTTCATGAACAAGAACGTGGCCGGCGTCATGGTGCCCCAGCCCTTGATCGACGAGATGGCCGCCGCGCCCAAGGGCGGCGCCCTGAAAAAAGGCATCGAGATCTGCGGCCGCATGATCGCACAGATCAAGGAGGAAGGCATCTGCGACGGCGTGCACATCATGGCCATCGGCAAGGAAGAAGTCGTCCCGGATATCATGAGCGCAGCCGGCCTGATATAAGCACCCGGCCGGCCAACAACCGCCGCCCGGCAACCATCACAGGGGAAACGGCGACTCTCCGCCGTTTCCCCGCATTTCCTTCCAATAAAACTTTTGTCCGACGCCCCTGCCCTGCCCGATAAGTCAATTTTTCATTGACAAG
>JBKHJS010000116.1:0-7175 GCA_046537995.1 Desulfobacterales bacterium | reverse complement strand
GCCGAAAGTCACGCCGGTTTTGATCTCCACGCCGGCATCTTTGACGATATCGATTTCCCGCTGGAGAATATCCCGGGGCAGCCGGTATTCCGGTATGCCCACGGCCATCATGCCGCCGGCTATCGGCAGTTTTTCATAAATGGTGACCCCGTAACCCTTGCGGGCCAGAAAGTAGGCCGCAGCAAGGCCGGCGGGCCCGGCGCCGATCACGGCAACTTTTTCGTCCCGCTTTTCTTCTGCAATCTGCGGCAGAACTTTTTCATCCTCGGCCTTTTCCCAGTCCGCCAGAAAGCGGTGCAGCTCCCGGATGGCCAGGGGTTCGTCATAGTCGTTTCTCGTGCACACGCTTTCGCAGGGATGATGGCACACCCGGCCGCAGACGCCGGGAAATGGGTGGGCGTCGCGGAACAGCTCCACGGCTTCCCGGTACTGTCCCTGGTTGATTAAGGCGATATATCCCTGGATGCTTACGTGAGCCGGGCAGGTGGCCTTGCACGGGGCGGTCCCCCGCTTGCTGATGGCATACGCACCGGGTATGGCCTGGGCGTATTTCTTGTAAATCGCCTTGCGATTGCTCAGTTTCTTGTCCTGCTCATCTGGCACCTCTATGGGGCAGACCTTGGCGCATTCGCCGCAGCTGGTGCATTTGTCAAGATCCACGTAGCGCGGTTCCTGGCGGGTATGTGCCTTAAATGCGCCGGGTTCGCCCTCCAGGTTCAGCAGCTCTGTATTTGTCAGCAATTCAATGTTTAAGTGCCGGCCGACCTCGACCAGTTTGGGCGAGATGACTCACATGGCACAGTCGTTGGTTGGAAACGTCTTGTCCAGCTGGGACATGATTCCGCCGATGGCGGATGTCTTTTCCACCAGATAGACGTAATATCCGGAATTAGCCAGGTCAAGTGCGGACTGCATGCCGGAAATTCCCGCGCCGACAACCATGACAGACCCGATCGGGTTTTGTTCCGATTCGGGGGCAGCGGCTGCTTCATTGGATTCCATCTATAGTTCTCCCTTATATACTGATTTGATGATATTTGTTTTTTGCGTAAGTGCTTCACGCACCCGGGTCTATTATAAGCATCAAACAAATTTATGAAAGAATGACAATTATGAAAAATTTCTGGCTTGTTGGGATGCATGCAAGTTTCCGAAAGAATTTCGATACTATAAATGGGACATGGTGTCAATGGAATAAACGCCATTTCGTAAAGAAGGTTGCAGTAACGCAACAGTATTGCGGTTTTGCCGAAGCAGGTTCTGTGATTGGTGATGAAGTGGGTTATTGGCCGGGGCGAAGGGTTAAAAATTTGATTTCAGTAATTTATGAATCCGCGTCTGGCTTCCGGCTGTAGATATCGGCAAATGACGTTGTATGGTGCTCCGTGATATCGCCCCCGGCCCCGCGGGTTAGCACGAGCGCCTGGATGCCGAGCTTTTCCGCCAGGTTCAGGCCCTTATCCCGCCCCGTGATGGAAATGGCAGTTGCCGCGGCATCCAGCAGGGCACTGGAGTGGTCTTTATCCGTGCTTGCGGCTGTCACTCCGAGGACTTTTTCTGAAACCGGTCTGCCGGTTTTGGGGCTGAAAATGTGGTAAAAGGCATGCCCCTGAATAACCAGCGGCTGGCGGTAATTGCCGCTGGTTGAAACCCGTACGGTGCCTGTTTTGGAGATCACCCCCCACATTGCCTGCATGTCAATGGGGTGCTGAATGCCGATGCGCCACGGGCTATCACTATTGTTGCCGAATGCGGCGATTTCCCCGCCGAGTTGGACCAGGCCGGCGCGGATGCCCGCGTCCTTTAATGTGTCTCTTACCCGGTCCACGGCAAATCCCTTGGCGATGCCGCCGAAATCAAACGTAATGTTATTTTTTGTGCATATCACGGCATTTTGTTCGGGCTTGAGCGAAACGTTTTCAAAGCCGGTGCGGGCAAGCACGCTTTTGATACTCCGGTCCGCAGGAATTTCCTGGGTTTTGACCGCCTCTTGCCACAGGTTTTTTACAGGGCTCATGGTGGGGTCAAAAGCCCCGTTGCTGGCCTGCCATAGGCGCTCGGAGAGCTCAAGTACGTAAAAAAGGTCTTCTGAGACTGAAACCGGGTCGGTTTTGTCTGCCGCATTGAGGCGGCCGGTTTCCGAATCCGGATCCGAGGGATTAAAAACGCGGCCGATGCGCGCAAACTCGTCCCATGCCTTTTTGGCAACGTCTTTTGCCGCGGCCCTGTCCGCTTCCGGCAGGTAATACCGGATTCGTGCTGGAATGTCGTAATATATCATGCGCCGGCTTTCCCACCAGCCGTCGTCTGTGCGGGTTACGGAAACCGGTTTGTTTTCAGCAGAACTTTTCGGGGAAATGATTTCAGACGGGGAGTTGCCGTCTTTTGTCGGCCAGAGCATCAATGCAGCCCCAGCCAGCAAGACAATAAGAACTCCAGCGGCTGTCAATACGCGCAGTTGTAATATAGAGGAAATTTTCATAACCGTGATCCGGGTTTTCCAGTTGCATCTCAGGGTAACCTCAATTTAGGGGTAAATATCGGACTTACTTTATGCCGCCCCGCGGATTTCGTCAAGGCTTCTCAAGGAAAACAAGCAATTTCCGGTGAATCATTATCAGGTGTTGTTATGCTGGTTCATGCTTATCGGGATCGGTATCGAGTTCGATCCCGATCCCGATACCGATCCCGATATCGATCAAAATGCGAAAAAAATCGTAAAAGGAACTTCACATATGCCGTTTCCCGCGGCTTAGAAAATTCACCGGGAATTGCTCAAGGAAAACCCTCCCCGGCCCTCGTGCAATGCGCCATGCGGCAGCCCCGGCAATCTCCGCACGAGAAAACTATGCCGGGTCTTGCAGGCCAGGCATTGACAACCATTCATCCGGGCGACCACACAGATTCGCCCCTAGGCCGGGGTTTGAATCTTTCCGAAATTAGGCGGAGGAAACTGTCGAGGGGGTGGGTCAGGGCGGGGCGGCGGGGATGATTTGTGAGATGCATTGAGCGCGCCAGCGGTCAGCATTCGAACAAATTATCCCCGTCGGCCCGCCCCTGCGAAAACCCTCGAAGCCGATGTTTTTTTTGCAGCGTCTTGCAAGGTTGAAAGCTTCTGGAAAAACCCCGGGCTTCAAGGTTAAACCGCGTGCTTCGCTTGCCGGGGCAACCATCCCTTTCCGAGGTTCACAGGATGATTGACAAATAATCGGTATTTTTCATTCGATCCCGATCCCGATCCTGATTTCGATTTCGGGGGAGCGCTTGAGGCCTTCTTGCCGGGTTGGATTCTATTTGCCTTGACATGGGGGCGGTATGGGCATAAAGTCTGGCATTTTATGGAAAATCATGGCATGATGGCGCCGTAAAAAGTCCAATATCTGCGTTACGCGCAATTTCTCAGAAATTCACGTACGGCGAAGTACGCTGCATTCTTCGAAATTGCGCAAGCCTTGATCTTGAACTTTTTACGGCGCCATCTGAAATTAGACTTTTTACGGGAGCATACGATAGGCAACGGTTTTGCAGATTCCGGATTACAGAAACGGACTGGGATGATGACGGGGATCGTGGCGATTGTCGGCGGGACCAATTCCGGAAAGACCACGCTGATGGAAAAATTGATTCCGGAATTAAAACGCAGAGGCTTCCGGGTGGGGACCATTAAACACATCATGCACAAAATGGTTTTTGACCCGAGCGGAAAAGACAGCCGCCGACATGCCGAAGCGGGAGCGGATACGGTCGTCGTGGATGCCGACACAAATATCGTCATGTTCAAGTCCATTGCTGTGAACACTGAAAACACCGACCACGTGCGTAACTACGTTTCCGCTTATTTTGCAGACATGGACATTGTCCTGGCAGAAGGCTACAAGAAGCAGGATTTGCCCAAAATCGAGGTTTATCGGCAAAATGACCGCACAAACCCGGTATGTCTTGCAGATGCCAACCTGGTGGCCCTGGTAACGGATGCGGACCTGGATGCCGGGGTGCCGCGCTACGGGTTGGATGACGTGATATCTATCGCAGATTTAATCGTGAAAACAGCAGGATGAATCAGCGCGTTTCAACACTCTTATTATTCCTGGCAATACTTTTCCCGGCCTGTATCGCCTGGGCGGATCCGGCGGATCTCGTCCAATCCGTGCCCGGCGGTCAAATCAACTGGACCCAACGGACACTGGAGGCAAAGGGGATCGGGTCGGCTTTGCCGGAGGTGAGCAATACTCCCGCGGGATGGGAAATGGCCGCCATGAATGCCAAGCGCCAGGCCTACATCAACCTGCTGGAAACCGTGAGACACCTGCGGTTGACCGATCGCTGGGAGGTCGGCGACGTTGTCGCGGGCAATGATCAGATGATGGCAAAGATCGAGCAGCAGCTCAAATCCGCCCCGATCGAAGATATTGTTTACTCTTCTGACGGGGCCGTGGAAGTTACCCGCAGCATGCCCATGGCCGGTTCTCTTGCCCAATTGATTCTGCCCGAGTACATCGTGCAGCTGGAGATGAAAAACCTGGGACGGTCTTCTCCGGATATGGAAGAAGCGGATTTTACAGGCCTGGTGGTGGATGCCCGGGGCGTGGATGTGGCGCCTTCCATGTGTTTTGCCATTTTTGATGAAGGCGGCCGGGAGGTTTACGGTTCGGCTTACGTGAGTCGTGAATTTGTCGTTCAGCGCGGCATGTCCGGATATGCAGCCAATATGTCCGCGGTTGAGAAAAATGAAAGGCTCGGGGACAACCCGCTTGTTGTCAAGGCGCTTAAGGCAAAACCTCCGGGCGGGACTAATATTGTGATCAGCAACACGGACGCATCAAGGCTGCACGGTTCGGTGGAAAATCTTTTTTTTCTCCGGGAATGCCGGGTGGTCGTGGTGCGCCGCCCGTTTGCGGAAAATGAAAAAGCCGGACCCTCCTGAGAGCCCGGCGTTGAAAAAAATCCGAAACTCGAAATCCGAAATTCGAAACAAGGAGGCCGAAGCCGCATTGTTTCGGATTTCGATATTCGGATTTCGAATTTTCCCTACAGTCTTGCCTTTTCCTTGATCTCTTCGGCCTTGTTGGTCTTTTCCCAGGTAAAGTCCGGGTCGTTTCTGCCGAAATGACCGTAAGCCGAGGTTTTGTTGAAAATCGGGCGCATCAGGTCCAGGTATTCCGTAATGGCTGCCGGCCGCAGGTCAAAAACATCCCGGATGATTTTGGTGGCCTGGTCTTCGGCAATCTTTCCGGTATTGAGAAAATCCACCAGGATGGAAACCGGTTCGGCCACGCCGATGGCATAGGCGATCTGGACCTCGCATTTCCTGGCCACGCCTGCGGCCACGATGTTTTTGGCGATATGGCGGGCCATGTATGATGCGCTGCGGTCCACCTTGGAAGGATCCTTGCCGGAAAAAGCGCCGCCGCCGTGGCTTCCCTGACCGCCGTAGGTGTCCACGATGATTTTGCGCCCGGTCAGCCCGCAGTCGCCCATGGGGCCGCCCACTTCGAATTTGCCCGTGGGGTTGATGAAGTACTTGGTATCATCGCCGATCATTTCCGCGGGCACGACCTTTTTGACCACTTCCTCGATCACGCCTTCCTTGATCTGGTCATAGGTGACATCCGCGTTGTGCTGGGTGGAAATAACCACGGTGTCCACGCGTTTGGGCCTTCCGTCCACATATTCGATTGTGACCTGGGATTTGCCGTCCGGGCGCAGGAAGTTCAGGGTGTTGTTTTTGCGGGCTTCTGCCAGCCGCTGGGTAAGCTTGTGGGCGTACAAAATGGGCATGGGCATGAGTTCGTCGGTTTCATCGCATGCGTAGCCGAACATCAGGCCCTGGTCGCCTGCGCCCTGTTCTTTGAAAAGGCCCTTGCCTTCGTCCACGCCCTGTGCAATGTCCGGGGACTGCTTGTCAATAGTGGTGAGCACCGAGCAGGTCTGCCAGTCAAATCCCATGTCCGAGGAGTTGTATCCGATTTCCCTGACGGTCTGGCGGACGATATCCGGGAAATCCACCGTGGCCTGGGCCGTGATTTCTCCGGCAATAAATGCCAGGCCGGTGGTGACCAGTGTCTCGCATGCCACGCGGCACCGTTTGTCCTGTGCGATGAGTGCATCAAGGATCGAATCGGATATTTTGTCGGCCACCTTGTCAGGGTGGCCTTCTGTAACGGATTCTGAGGTAAAAAGGTAACTTTTCTGCGTCATGGGGTTCACTCCTTTTTTCAGGTTAATGTTTTGACAGCCATATGCCTGTAAACTATGAGACCGCTTCTGGGGGATTGCAAATTCCAGCAATCGGGAATTTGTGGTTTCCGGTCATTTTTGTTCGCCGTTTTGCAGGCCAAGCATGGTATTGTCAATTAATCGTGTTTGTCCTACATGGACCGCCAGGGCCATTAAAACCGGGCGGTCAACAACATCCACATCTTCAAGGGTTTCCGGATCGCAGATCCGGACATAGTCAATCTCTGTTTGCGGCTGGGCGGTAATGACCTGAACCGCTTTTTCAATTATGGTCTCCGCCGTGATTTCGCCCCCGGCCACCATTTGCTGCGCCTCTGTCAGGGTCCGGTTTAAGCTCAGCGCGGATTGACGCTGCTGCGGGCTCAGGTACTTGTTGCGCGAACTCAGGGCCAGTCCGTCTGATTCCCGCACAATCGGAGCGCCCACGATCCGGGTGTCGAAATTCAAATCCGCCGCCATTTTCCGGATTATGACCAGCTGTTGGTAGTCCTTTTTGCCGAATACCGCGTAATGCGGCTTGACAATGTTAAAGAGCTTGGCCACGATGGTTGTGACCCCGGAAAAATGGGTCGGCCGGGAAAGCCCGCACAAATGATTCGGCAGATGCGTCTGAGTCACATAGGTTTCATAACCTTCCGGGTATAACTGGTCTTTTTCCGGCATGAACAACACGTCCGTGCCCGCTTCTTCTGCCAGTCGCCGATCCCTTTGCAGATCCCGGGGGTAATTGTCGTAATCCTCGCCCGGGCCGAACTGGGTCGGGTTGACAAATATGCTGACAACCAGGATATCGGCCATCTGCCGGCCCGTTGCCAGCAGGGAAAGGTGCCCGTCATGCAGATACCCCATGGTGGGCACAAATGCAACAGCCCTGTCCTGTCGGCGGAAATCCTCTGCAAGCGCCTGCATCTGGTTTATGTCCCGGACTTCCTTGATCC
>JBKHJS010000115.1:0-7231 GCA_046537995.1 Desulfobacterales bacterium | reverse complement strand
TACAGGCATGCTAGATTGCTTCCCCGTCGGCCTCTCCGGTGCGCACCCGGATGACCCGCTCCAGGGGAATTACGAAAATCTTGCCGTCTCCGATCTTGCCGGTGTTGGCAGCCGCACGCACCGCATCGATGACCTCGTCGGTGCGCTCGGCCGGAATCACGATTTCCAGCTTGATCTTGGGCATGAAATCCACCAGGTATTCCGCCCCGCGGTAAATCTCCTTGTGCCCTTTCTGCCGGCCGTATCCCTTGACCTCGGTGATGGTCATGCCCTGGATGCCGATATCATTTAAAGCCTGGCGCACGTCATCGAGTTTAAACGGCTTGATAATGGCCTCTATTTTCTTCATGCGCTTTTCTCCTCTAACAAAATTGTTGAAACCCGGCTGATCCGCGCCTGTCAAGGCAGTGCCGAAAGCACCTGCTCCCGGATCTGCGCCACTCGCCCGGGTGCGTCCACTTTGCCGCCCTGCTCGTCGCGGACATAAAAAACATCCACGACCTGGTCGACCTTGGTTGCGATCTTTGCAACCCATATGTCCAGGCCGCTTCTGGCCAGTGCATCCGTGATCCGGTAGAGCAGCCCCGGAAAATCATAAGAAAAAACTTCAATAATGGTATAAAAGCTGGAACTCTCGTTATCGATCTCCACCCGGTTGGGCCGGCCTGAAGTCCCGTCTTTTCTTGCCCGGGCCTGCTTGTCTGCCAGCGCCTTTGAAAGATCGAGTTTTCCGGTCAGTGCGGATTCCAGATCCCGGGCCGCACGCTGCCAGCGCTCGTCTTCAAATATCTGGTCCGGCGGCGGCGTAACCGTGAAGATATCCAGGGCGATATTGTTGCGCCACGTGTATATCTGGGCATCCAGGACATCCATGCCGTTTAAGGTAAATACGCCCGCGATCTTTGAAAACAACCCGGGCCGATCCTTGGCGCATACCACCACGGTCCGGGTATTGGAAGCCTCATCCGGGGTGATCTCCCAGACAAATGGCTGATCTTCCAGCTGCCGGTAAAGCTGAATGTGCGAGACAATATCCCGGGCTTGGGTGTAAAGCAGGTAGCGCGGGGAAAGCACCTCGATCATGGCCTCCACGTCCAGACCCGGGAATTGGGCTGCCTTGCGAACATAGGCCTTTTTTTTCTCCACCTGCCGGACAGCCCCGGAGGTGGCCAGTTCACCTTTTTCCAGGATTCCCAGGATTTTCAGGAAAAAGTCCCGCACCAGCGTGGCCGTCCAGTTGTTCCAGGCTTTCGGGCCCGTGGCCATGGAATCGGCCACGGTCAGCAGATACAGCATTTTCAGCAGATTGACCTGCCCGACTTCCCGGGCGAAGCGAATTGCGGTTTCCTCGTCATTGATGTCGCGCCGGCTGGCGGTTTTGACCAAAAGCAGGTGATTTTCGATTAAAAAGGAGACCACCTCGGCCTCACGCCTGCCGTATCCCAGGCGTTCCATAATGGTGAGCGTCATTTGCGCGCC
The DNA here is from genome assembly GCA_046537995.1 of Desulfobacterales bacterium. Classification (GTDB taxonomy): domain Bacteria; phylum Desulfobacterota; class Desulfobacteria; order Desulfobacterales; family Desulfosalsimonadaceae; genus Desulfosalsimonas. The sequence continues at coordinate 5,752 of JBKHJS010000115.1, read as the reverse complement.
GGTGGTCGAATGCTTCCCGTCGGCCCTGCCCTTGCCGATATCGTGCAGCAGGGCTGCCAGCAAAAGCAGGTGTTTTCGCTTCAGCCCGTTATAGATCTTGATGCAAAGCGGGTCCACACCCTCGGGTGGATTGTCGCCAAAGGACTTGATAAAGTAAATGGTTCGCAGGCTGTGCCGGTCCACCGGGTGGAGATGATAGGCATCAAACTGGATGCGGTCCACGATCCCGCCGAATTCGGGAACCATCCGGACCAGGAAACCGGTTTCCAGCATCAGCTCCAGCACGTTGACAGGTCTGGCCGGCGTGAGCAGGATATTCTCAAAAGCCCGCCGGACCTCCGGATCGGCCCGGAAATCGTCGTCCACCAGGTATCCGAACTCGCGCACCAGCCGGCCGGCCTCCCGGGTCAGGGGCATGCGCAGCCGGGCCGCGGCCTCAAATATCCGGATCAGCAGGATGGGCGACATGACAATCTGGTTGGAGGAATAAAACCCCAGTCCGCCGCGAGCCACCTCGATGCCCGGGATATCCGGCTGCCGTCGAACCCCGAAGCTACGCCGCGCGGGCTTTTCAAATCCCAGCTCGAATAACAGCAAAAGAAGCTGCTGCTTGACATACCCCATGTTTGCGTGCAGCTCGCTCATCAATCGCTCCACAGGCAACTGGCCGTCTTTTTCCACCAGGCCCATTTCATCTGCCAGCCGCTCCTGGTGATCAAAGTAGAGCTGATCGCACTTGCGCCCGGTAAAAGAATGCAGCCGGTTGCGCACCCGCCATATAAAGGAAAGCGCATCACACAGGTTTTCATATTCCCGGCTGGAAAGCACCCCGTGGTATTCCAGATCCCGCATCTCACAGAGATCGTACTTGATCCGGCCGATCCAGCGCATGGTATGATAATCGCGCAGTCCGCCCGCGCCCTCTTTCAAATTGGGCTCCAGCAGAAACGTGGCGTCCCCGTAATGGCGGTGCCGGTCCCGGTTGCGATCCACCAGGGCGCGAATGGTTTTATGCGGCGCGCGCGCGAAAACCCGCTCGCGGACCCGGGCGGTCATGTCCGCATAAACCGATGAAATACCGCATAAAAACCGGGCATCAAGAATGGAAGTCAAAATCTCCAGATCTTCTTTGGCCATTTTCACGCATTCGCGAAGCGACCGGGTGGCATAGCCCACTTCCAGGCCGAGATCCCACAGGGGGTAGACATATTCCCTAACGAGATCTTCTGCCGCATCGGGCACCTCGTTTTCAAACAGCAGCAGCAGGTCCACGTCTGAATACACGCACTGCTCGGCACGGCCGTATCCGCCCAGGGCGACAACCGCATACGGGTTGCGGTTAATGGCTATTGCCGGGCCGATCTGACTGATGGCAAAGCGCTGCCGGAAATAATCGTCAAAAAGCTCGGCATGCGCCTGGAGAAATTCAGCCGGCGCCATGTCCGGGGCGTCTGCAAACAACGCCTCGCGGCTCTTTTTAAGGATTGCGGCCGGATCCGTGTCCCGGCTTTGCACTGTATATGTTGGTGCCACTGTTGATGCCTCCATTTTGTGTTTCTATGTAGCAACTCTTGTGCCAGAGTTCCGATTTGAATAAATAATATACAAAATCAAAAAGTTATACCTTAATCTCATTTCGGGAGCCACAGACAGGAACGACAAATTTGTAAACTTAAGATACAAATTTGTAAGGCGTGATTTTCATATTAATAAAAGAATATACAGGATATGGCATAAAAAGCAAAACGGAATTCCGCTGTTTGACATGCCCGGCCCGGATACCGGACTTCGCAGCGGAAATTACGAAATGGATGCAGGGCATGCCGCCCGGCAGGCAGCGGCAAAATCCTCGGGGTAATGACCGTTGATCCACCGGAGCTGGGATTCTGAAAATCCGCCCGGGGATTCGGGCAGGCGGGGCAGAAGGGTATAAATCAGCCGCTGATGGGTATCCGCGGAATCCATTGGCTTGGATATCTCGTAGGAAGTAATCATGCGCGCGCCCATGTTCGAAAGCGCCCTGGCCGCCGTGAGCAGCGCGATATCCAGCGAGCGCCGCATGTGAATATCTGCCTCCACGATATTGCCCACGGGCTGCCGGGCCATGACGTTGACTTCCCACTGGGATGTCTGCGCCTTGGGGACAAATACCAGGACGTTTTCATCCGAATGGATCACCAGGCTGTGCTCGCCTTCAGGCGCACCCTGCATGCGGCGGTTGTTTTCAATGGCGGCGATATAGGCGTCAAAAAAGGCGGCCCCGGTCTGCTCCGCGTATTGCCAGGCAAAGGCTTCGACCATGTCGCCCACCGCGTACGACGGCATGGGGTTGTCAAATCCGGGGGTTTGCGAAACCGACTTCGGAATCATGGCATACTGCTGGTGCACCTGCTGGTGGGACGCATGAAGGCGATACCGGGTCGGGGCATAGTCGAACCCATAGTTCCAGCCCCAAAGGGTCCGGTTGAAACCCAGTTTTTCACGCAGGCGCGCGTCTGCGAGCCGCTCCAGCAGCCGGCAGCGCAGATCCTCGAGCTCGTCTTCGGAAAGCGCCCGCTGCTGGATTTTCACCTCAAGGCCCAGGTCTGCGGCCATTCGCACGTAAGTGCGCTGATAATACAGGTGGCGCATGCCGCGCATGTCCTGGCAGCCGAGCTCGGACATCCGGTAGCGGATGCTGTCTTCTGCCATGTTGGCCGCGTAATGCCCCCACGGGATATAACTGTTGCACCTCAGGTACTCGTACACGCGGGAAGATCCGTCCGGGCTTTGCCACTGGCCCATGATCTCGTTGGGCCCCTGCACGCCCGGGCGCAGGACCATGACCTCCTTATATGCATCCGGCAGATACGGATTGTTGGCCAGCACTTCAAAAAGCGTGCGGTTATGAATCACGGCCCGAACGGTGCCGGTGCCGTCTTTTTGAAATACCAGGCCGTCGGGCCGGCGGGTCTCCGGGTTGAAGGTAAATTCGCAGGCCATTTCTGCCAGGCAGGACAGATCACCGGCGTCCGTGCCGGTTTCCGCCAGGGCGAGCTGCAGGGGTTCGGGAAGCGCCCGGAGCATCCGCGATTTCTGCTCCGGATCAACCGCCCCGCCCCCGGCCCACTCCGATAGTACCCCGGAAAAGGATACCTCCGGGGCCTTTGGCAGCCGGATCCGGCCAACCGGATCCGCGGCGTTTTCATCCGCCCACCGCTTGTTGATGTAGGTCACGCCCCGAAAACCAAACGCATTGGGGATCTCGTAAACCGTATCCGCGCACGGAACATCCACGTCTCCTGCGGGAAAATTGACATGGTTGGTGCACGGCTCGCCGTCGGCAAATGCGCCCAGGTTGCAGATGCGCTCGTCTCCGCGCAGGTGCTTGACCCGGAAAGCCGGGTGATGAATGCCGTATGTGAATTTTCCTTGTGCAGACACGCATGTTCGCATAGTTTTCATGATTCCCCCCAACCCGGTTGGCCGATAAAATGCCTTTCCTGTGCCACGTGCGGCAATATTATCCACCCTACCCCGCCTGCCGGCCGGGATCAACCCTTTCATATGATCATTTCCACCCGGCCGGTCCCGGAGCTGCACCTTTGCCCTTATCCGTTGAAAGATTTCTTGACATTTGCACCTTCCAAGACAAAATTCTGCATATATACCCGGCTGAACAAAAACCACTCTCAAAAGAAGGGACATGAAATGGACGCCATTACGGAAAATGAACTCACGCGATTTCTGGACCAGTGGACAGATGACCCCAACGGCTGCAAACAGCTTTTTCTGAAGCTCAAATCCCATGTATCCGAACACGGGGATGTCATATTGGAATTTGTACCCAAACCCGGCCTGACCTACTCCCTTCGCACCGCGCGTACCGGACAAACCCAGCGCCCCCTGTTTGCCCTGATCGACGTGATTGATGAAAGCCCGCGCTGGCTATCGGTGTGTTTTTACGAAGACATGATAACCGACCCGGAAGAACACGGGGATCTGGTACCTGAAGGGCTGCTGGGCGAAGACGGGTACTGCCTGGATGCGGAATCCAATGACCCGGCCATGGCCGATTATCTGATCAAACGCCTGGATGAGGCCCATGAAAACGCAAGCGATTAAAAAAATCATGTTTTTGCAGGCCTGCATGAAGCCGATAATGCGAAAGACCAAGCAGGCTATGATATTCGGAGCGGCCTGCCTACTGATTGCCGCATGCACAACGGTTCCCATAACCGGCCGCCAGCAGCTCAGTCTGATTCCCGGAGACACCATGCTTTCCATGAGCTATCAGCAATATGACGCGTTTCTCGACGAGCACGAATTAAGCGACAACCGGGCTGACACGGAAATGGTCAGGGAAGTGGGCCGCGATATCGCAAATGCCGTGGAGGCGTACTTCAAACAAAACGGCATGGAAAAAAGGCTGGACAACTACGACTGGGAATTCCGCCTGGTGGCAGACGATGCCGTCAATGCCTGGTGCATGCCCGGGGGCAAGGTCGTGGTCTATACCGGCATTCTGCCGGTTGCAAAGGGCAAGGCGGGTCTTGCCGTGGTCATGGGCCATGAAATCGCCCACGCGGTGGCGGATCACGGAAACGAACGCATGAGCCAGGGCATGCTTGTCCAGTTCGGCAGTGTGGCGCTTTCAGAAGCAATGAAAACAAAGCCGGCACTTACCCAGCAGCTCTGGATGGCAGCCTACGGAGCCGGCGCCCAGGTGGGCATGCTGCTGCCATACAGCAGGCTGCACGAAAAGGAGGCAGACCGGCTGGGACTGATCTTCATGGCCATGGCCGGATATGACCCGCGGGAGGCCGCGGATTTCTGGCAGCGCATGGCCGCAGAAAAAGACGGCAAGAGCCCCCCGGAATTTTTGAGCACCCACCCGGCAGATGATAAGCGTATTGCCAACATCCGGTCCATGCTCCCCGAGGCCATGCGGTATTACAAAAAACAATAGCAGCTCCGCGCGCTTGCCGATCCCATGAATCCTGCGGCGGCCCAAATACCCGGCGCTTGTTGGCTTACAGCCACTACACCGGCAAATTATGATTTATCCCCGCCTGCAAAACAGAAAAATCTTTTATCTTCTGCCTGCTTGACAGCCTGAAAAATTATTTATATATTACATTTTAACGATATAATTGAGGGGCCGGAAAACCGGTCCTGCCTGCAGCCGGAGGCAAGAGAAATGAAAAGATTCACAAAGGTCATGAAGGCCCTGTCTGATCCGACCCGGGTCAAAATCGCAAAAATGATACAGCGCAGGGAAATGTGCGTCTGCGAAATCCAGGAAGCCCTGGGCATCGCCCAGTCCACGGCAAGCAAGCATTTGAAAATCCTGGAAGAAGCCGGGCTTGCGACATACCGGAAAAACGGCCTGTGGGTCAATTATACCCTGGCAGACGGATCTGACAGCCCGTATGCGGCCAGTATGCTGGGAAACCTCAGGCACTGGCTCGAAGACGACCCGGAAGTGGCCGAGCTGACCCGGCGGCTTCCGGAAATCCGGCGCGAAGACATCTGCTGCACCCACGCCCCCAGGGCCAGGCAGGCCCGGGGCTGATTTTTTTCAAAAATTAAGGAGGATTGAAATGGATATCAAAGTATTGGGCCCGGGCTGCCCGAAATGCGCCCAAACCGAGGAAACCGTCAAGCAGGCCATTGCAGAGGCGGGCAAGGAAGCCAACGTGGAAAAGGTCACCGACACCATGGAAATTGCAAAATACGGCGTATTCGGCACCCCGGCCGTGGTGGTCGACGG
>JBKHJS010000114.1:0-7336 GCA_046537995.1 Desulfobacterales bacterium | reverse complement strand
TTATACATTTCTCAAGGGGAAGCCAATGGAAAAGCAGTACCGTATGGAAGAAATCGAGCTGAGCGAGTCATGGCGCCTGTTTAAAATCATGGGCGAGTTCGTTGAAGGAATAGAGAACCTGTACGATATCGGGCCGGCTGTGAGCATTTTCGGCTCTGCCCGAATGGCCCCGGACAATCCCTACTACCAGGATGCTGTGAAACTGGCCACCAAGCTTGCAAAAAACGGCTTTGCCGTGATTACCGGCGGCGGGGGCGGTGTCATGGAGGCGGCCAACAAGGGCGCGGCAGAAGAAAACGGCCAGTCCATCGGTTTAAATATTATGCTGCCCATGGAACAAAAGCCCAATCCCTATGCCAATGTCAAACTGGAGTTCAAGTACTTTTTCGTGCGCAAGGTGATGTTTGTCAAGTATGCTGATGCCTACGTCATCATGCCGGGGGGGTTCGGCACGCTTGATGAGCTTTTCGAGGCCGTAACGCTGATTCAGACCGACCGGATCAAGCCCCTGCCGGTGGTTTTGTTCGGCGTGGACTACTGGGCCGGGCTGGTGGAATGGATCAAGAGCCAGCTTTTGGCCAATCAGATGATTTCGGCCCAGGATCTCGATATTATTCATTTAACCGACGACCCGGATGAAATCGTGGAGATTGTCAAGCGGGGCTCGGGCATGTAGAATCGGCTGCTGCCATGCAAACCGTTCATTGGCTTTTATTCCGGGATAGCCGCAGCATGGATATCCTGGATGCCCAAAGCATCGACCTCGTGGTCACCTCGCCGCCATACCCGATGATCGGGATGTGGGACGGCGCGTTTTCGGCCATGGACCCTGAAATCCGCCGGGACCTGGCCGGGGGCAGGGGATGGGATGCCTATGAGCGGATGCACGGGCTTCTCGATGCTGTCTGGCAGGGCGTATGTCGGGTGCTCAAGCCTGGCGGGTTTGCCTGTATCAATATCGGTGATGCCGTGCGCAAGGTCGGGGATGACTTCTTTCTCTATCCCAATCATTCCCGGGTGATCCGGGCGTTTCTGGAAAACGGCCTGTCGCCCCTGCCTGCGGTGCTCTGGCGCAAGCAGACCAATGCGCCCAACAAGTTCATGGGCTCGGGCATGCTGCCGGCAGGCGCCTATGTGACCCTGGAGCACGAATACGTGCTGATTTTCCGGAAAGGCAGCAAGCGGGCGTTTCAAACCCCGGCGGAGCGGACGCGGCGGCAGAAAAGCGCCATCTTCTGGGAAGAGCGCAACCAGTGGTTTTCCGATATCTGGTTTGATCTCAAGGGCGCGCGCCAGCAGCTGTTTAATGACAAGCTGCGCAAGCGCAGCGGGGCCTATCCATTTGAGCTGCCCTACCGGCTGATCAACATGTACTCGGTCATGGGCGACCACGTGCTGGACCCGTTTGCCGGCATGGGCACCACCCTGTTTGCAGCCATGGCCGCTGGCAGAAACAGTACGGGCTTTGAAATCGAGCCGGGCTTTTACCCGGAGATCGAAAAAAAGGCCGCCGGTGTCGTGGATTTTGCCAACACGGTCATCCGCGATCGCATCGGGCGGCACCTGGCATTTGCCGCCGAGCGGGAGGCTTCGCACGGGCCGCTGAAATACCGCAACGAGCCGCACGGGTTTGCCGTGATGACGCGGCAGGAAAAGCAATTGCAGCTTTACTTCTTAAAAGACGTGGAAAATCCCGAACCGGGGCGTTTTGTTGTCAATTACCGCCCCGTCGAGGCCGCGGATGCGGAGCCGGGGCAAAACGCGGATGCCGCAGGCGTTCGTGAACCGGCCCAACAGTCATTGTTTGGAGACTTTCGTCCATGAACACGGTCTTTTTTGCCATTGTTGCGGTCGCCTTTGTATTTGCCGCCGGGCACCAGCTTTTCGGCGGGCCGGCCGAGGGCGATACCGCACCCATCCAGGAACTTTCCCGGGCCGTGGTGGATTCCGCGGGCGGGGCCGTGGAGCTGGCCATCGGCCTGATCGGCGTGATGACCCTGTTTCTGGGCCTGATGAAGGTGGCCGAAAAGGGCGGGCTGCTCCAGGTGATCTCCCGCCTGCTCAGGCCCCTGATGGTACGGCTTTTTCCGGATGTGCCGGCCGATCACCCGGCCATGGGCGCCATGATTTTAAACATGTCCGCAAACGCGCTGGGCTTGGGCAATGCGGCCACGCCTTTCGGCATCCGGGCCATGCAGGAACTCGATAAGCTCAATACCCGCAAGGGCACGGCCACAAATGCCATGGCCCTGTTTCTGGCCATCAACACCTCGAGCATCACCCTTTTGCCCACGGGCGTGATCGCCCTGCGGGCCTCGGCCGGGTCGGCCGACCCGGCCGGCATTCTGCCCACCACGCTGTTTGCCACCCTGGGATCGAGTATTGTGGGCATTGCTGCAGCCAAGCTGTACCAGCGGTTTTCCGATCCAGGCCCGCCTGTTGATGAAGGCGGGCTGCAGACAGATGAAAACCCGAATCCGGATGCGGGTCAGAGCCCGGGTGCGGCAGGTGATGACGGTGATGAACAGATCATGCTCGACGAGGCATCCCGGGGATATCCCATGTGGGTGAGCCTGGCCGCCCTTTGCGGGGTGGTCGTGATTATTCCGCTGGCCATCGTCTACGGGCAGGTGATTTCCCCGTGGATTATTCCCGGCTTGGTTGTGGGCTTTCTCACCTACGGCATGATCCGGCGGGTGCGGATCTACGAGGTGTTCGTGGACGGAGCCAAGGAGGGCTTCCAGGTGGCGGTCAAGATCATTCCCTACCTGGTGGCCATCCTGGTGGCAGTGGGCATGTTCCGGGCCAGCGGCGCCCTGGAGGCCATGGTCAGCCTGCTGGGTCCGTGGACCTCAAAAATCGGCCTTCCGGCAGATGCCCTGCCCATGGCGCTGCTGCGGCCGCTTTCCGGTTCCGGCGCCTACGGGGTGCTGGCATCCATAATCAACGACCCGTCCGTGGGCCCGGACAGCTATGTCGGGTTTCTGGTCAGCACGCTGCAGGGATCCACGGAAACCACGTTTTACGTGCTGGCCGTGTATTTCGGGGCGGTGCAGGTGCGCCGGGTCCGCCACACCATGGCCGCGGCCCTGACTGCGGACGCGGCCGGGATCATGTTTGCGGTGCTGGCCTGTTCATTGTTTCTGAGGTAAGCCCGCGGGTCTCAGGCCTGGCGGACCTGCAGGGTGCGGATCCGGTTGATGGCCCCGGCAATGTCCATGCCGCGGATTTCGGCAAGATCGCCGGTGATGTGCGGCACCAGGACGTCGAGCCCGTTTTCTGCCACGTCCGCGATTACCTTTTCAGCCACCTTCCGCAGCGGCAGGCCCTCATTCAGGAAGCCGGTGGCATGATACACGGCATGGGCCAGCGCCCGGGTCTGGGAGGGGTCCACGATCTGCTCCAGGTCGTTTAAGTCCACCTCGGTCTCGCCCAGCAGGATCTCCCCGAGGCCTCTTCCGGCGATCTTCATCTTCCTGTTGCGCCGGTACACGGAGATGCTCCGTGCCTCTGGGATGCGTTCTGCGATTATGCCGAAATTCTCCCCGCCTTCTTCCTGCCTGCCTGCCGGGTCCCGGCTGGCAATGGCCCTGGCCGCCTCGGTGGCGTCCTCCGGGAGATAGGCGGTCATGCGGATCACGTGGTCTGCCACGTTGAAGTAGTCCCCGGAGCCGCCCATGACCAGCACCGTGGAAACGCCTTTTTCCGTGTAAAGCTGGCGCACCTTGTCGATAAACGGGGTGATGGGCTCGCTTTGCTTGGCCACAAGCTGCTGCATCCGGCGGTCCCGGATCATAAAGTTGGTGGCGGAGGTGTCCTCGTCAAGCAGCAGGGCTTCGGCCCCGGCCTCCACCGCCTCAATGATGTTGGCCGCCTGGGAGGTGCTGCCGCTGGCGTTCTGCGTGGAGAATTCGGCCGTATCCTTGTGCAGGGGGAGGTTGCTGATAAACGGCGTGATATCGGTTTTTGCAATGCTTCTGCCGTCGCAGGCCCGGATTTTTACGGCGTTTTTCAGGGTAACGGCAAATTGCCTGCCGTCTTTCGGAACGTGGTTGTAAATCCCGCGTTCCAGGGCATGCAGCAGGGTGGACTTGCCGTGGTACCCGCCGCCCACGATCAGGCTGACCCCGCGCGGGATTCCCATGCCCGGGGTTTTGCCGTTGTTTGGCAGGTCCAGCGTGACCCGGTAGGTGTCATCGGTTTGAAACCGCACTGCTGCCGGGTCATCCAAGGGGCGGTCGTCAATGCCGCTTCTTCTGGGCAGCAGGCTGTTGTCCGCGATAAATGCGATCAGGCCCTTTTCAGGTAGTTGGGCCCGGGCCGCGTCTGCATCCTCGGCTGTTTCCAGATGCCGGTACAGGGATTGTTCGTCTATGGCGGAGAAAAACATGGTGCTGTTGACAATATCGGGCAGCTCGGAGAAAAACATGGCTTGCGCGTCCCGGCCGGCGATTTTCCTGCCGAATGCGGGCAGGCCCATGAAAAACCGGGCCTCCACGAATGTGTTATTGATAAGAAAGGAACTGCGCTCCAGGATCTGCTGGCCGGGCCGGTCAATGGCGATAACCCCGCTTTTGCCGGTGCCCCGGCTTCCCTTGCAAAGGCGTCCGGCCTGCCGGGAAAAACGCCGGGTCAGAAAATCGCCCAGGGCGATTGTCCGGCTTTGGTTGGCAGTCGTGTCTTTTGCAAAGCCGGATTCAGCGCGTGCAACACGCGCGCGGACCCGAGAGGGCGCGGCAAACGGGTCGCCCTGCACGTGGTCGATATACAGCGTAAATTGCCGGAAGTCGTAGATGCCGGCAATGTCCTTGTATGCCTTGTATCCTTTACCGTCAATGCGCCTGAGCTGGTCTCTCAGGGCATCAGCCGGTTTTACTCCCATCGGTCCCCCTTTCGTTCCAGGTCGATGTGCTCCGAATCCCTGCGAGGGCTCCTGCCCGTTCCTGGTCCGGGGCCTGAGCCGGGGCGCCTGGCATCTGCAAGCAGGGAGTTGAGCACCCAGGAGACCGCGCTGATTACGATGGCGCCGAACACGGTACTCCAGAACCCGGCCACGGAAAAGCCCGGGATGATCCCGGAGGCGATCTTTAACATCAGCGCGTTGATGACAAAGGTAAACAGTCCCAGGGTCATGATGTTAATCGGAAGGGTGAGCACAAGCAGCACGGGGCGGAAAAACAGGTTGAGCACCCCGATGGCCGCGGCCGCGAAAAAGGCGGATACAAAACCGCTGACATGAATGTCCTCGATGATGTAGGCCGCCAGCATGACCGCTGCGGTCAGGATCAGCCACTTGGCAATCAGCACGGGCAGCAGGTTATTGGTAAACGGCCCGCCGCCGGTGCCGCCGGAACGCTGCCGAAAGTCAATTCGTATTTGTCGTCTCAATTTCCTCACCGTTGATGGTAATGTGGAGTTGGCCGGATTCATCTGCTGTCAGGCGGACATCTGCATCCGAGTCCCCGCGCAGGTCCGCATGGCGATTTCGCAGGTCGTTGAAGTCAAATGTTTCCAGGGCATGTTGCAAAAGCTCGATGCGGTTTTCAAGATCTTTTTTTTCATTTTCGTCGCCTGTCTTGAAATATGCGGATATGGCGCGGTTGTACTGCCGCCTGATCTCGGTTTCAATGCAATGGCGTTTTGTGAGAATTTTCATGTTCATTTTTCCGGCTGTTTTTGGTATTGTAAGTAAATATCAAAAATAATTATTATTTGGCTGTTACGCAACTGTTGACAAGGATGGATCTTCTGAATTATCAAAACCGTTTTATTTGTTTGAAACGCGGACAAGTAGGCGGCATGTGATAAAGCCTGGAGAATGGAACCATGTACGTACCCAGATATGTATTTTTCACCAAGGGTGTGGGCATTGACAAGGCCCATCTGGCCTCTTTTGAAAATGCGCTTCGGGAGGCCAATATTGCGCACTTGAACCTGGTGCAGGTTTCTTCCATATTTCCCCCGGGATGCAAGATCCTGGATAAGGAACAGGGTCTTGCCAAGCTGGAGGCCGGGGAGATCACCCACTGCGTGATGGCCCGGGAGCAGAGCCGCGAACCCGGGCGCCGGCTGGTGGCCAGTGTCGGACTGGCCCTGCCCGAGGGCAACGAGCGGTACGGGTATCTCTCGGAACATCACGGCTTTGGCCAGACCGAGGTGGAGGCCGGTGAATTTGCCGAGGACATGGCCGCTTCCATGCTGGCCACGACCCTGGGCATTGAGTTTGACCCCGAAAAAGACTATGACGAGCGGCGCGATATCTACAAGATGTCGGGCAAGATCATTCATTCCAGGCATATCAGCCAGGCCGCCCTGGGGGCGGAAGGCAGTTTATGGACCACCGTACTGGCAGCAGCCATATTTGTGAAATAATGATGATGGCGGCTTTGGAGGAAAAGCAACTGCCAGCATCTTGAAAAAACTTTTACAGGCGATCAAACAATGACACAGCAATCATTTATTCCGTTTGGCGGCGAGGCGATTTACATCCGACAAATCGAGGATGCCAGGGTGGCGGTGTTGCCGATTTATTACGAGGTGGCCCCGTCTTTTGGCAGCGGGGCCGGGCAGGGGCCGGGCCACCTGCTGCGCGCTTCCCATGAGCTTGAATGCCTGGACGAAGAAACCCTGGTGGATTGGCGCAACCTGGGAATCCATACGCTTGCCGGGCTGGTTCCCACGGAGGATCCGGAACAGGCGATGGCGGAAATCGAAGAAACTGCCGCCAGATATATTGACGGGCAAAGGTTTCTTCTTTCTCTGGGCGGGGACCATGCAATTACCATCGCCTTGAGCAAGGCCGTGGCAGCGCGTTATCCGGACGTGGGCGTGCTGCAGATCGATGCACATCTGGATCTGCGCGATTACTGGAACGGCAGCCGGTACAACCACGCATGTGTCATGCGCAGAATCGGCGAGGACCTGAAACTTCCCTTCGTGCAGGTGGGCATCCGCTCGTTCTGCCCGGAAGAGTATGACTATATCAAGGCCCATCACCTGTATCCGTTCTACGCGCACAATCTCAACCCGGCAGACGATTCCTGGATGGATGACGTGGTCTACGCATTGCCGGATAACGTGTACATGAGCATTGATCTCGACGGCCTGGATCCCAGCGTCCTGCCGGGTACGGGCACGCCCGTGCCCGGGGGGATGACTTACCGGCAGGTCGTGGAGCTGATCCGGCGGGTCGGCGCGGAGAAAAACGTGGTGGCCGCGGATATCAACGAACTGGCCAAGGTGGAAGGCTCGGTGGTATCCGAATTCACCGCGGCCAAGCTGGCCACCAAGGTGTTTGTGTACTGCGTGTAAAATGTGAAATCCGAAATCCGAAGCA
>JBKHJS010000113.1:0-7427 GCA_046537995.1 Desulfobacterales bacterium | reverse complement strand
TCTCTTTGGCCGCTATTTCTTCAGCCTCTTCTTCAGCCTTTGCTTCAGCTTCTTCTTCTTCAGCCTCTTCTTCAGCCTTTGCTTCAGCTTCTTCAGCCTTTGCCACGGCTTTCTCGCCTTCCGGCTTGAGCTTTTCCGGAGAAACACGAATGTCGCCTGCCAGCATTTTTTTCTTTAACTTCTCCTCGGCCGGCTTATCGGAAAACCAGATGCCGAACATGGCCTTCTTAAAATCCAGGCCCGGTATGGTTGCCATGTGTTCACCCTGCTTGTAAACTTTCATCCCCTCGCCCGGCAGGTACTTGTAATCAAATACATCACCATCTTTGATTGATTCTGAAAAGCCATCCATAAATTGGTCAATCTCGGCCTCTATCGGCTCCAGATTATTGTTGGTCGCCCCCCTTAAGCCATTATACAAAGCCGTTTTCATCGTCTCCCGTCCAACATCCTCTATCATATGAATCCGAAGCGCCATAGGCTCGTCTGCATTAATCACGGCATCAGCGTCGGTTTTGGCCTCACGCACATAGAGCCCGCCCACGTATGTTTTAAGATACATCTGCTTGCGAACGCCCCCGCCATTTAACGCAACCGTCTTATCCCCGACCTCCATTGTTTCCGGAAGCTCCACGTCTTCAATCGTGCGGGCGGGACACAGCGACGCAGCCAGTAAAACAGCCAGCACTGTGACAACGAGTTTTTTCAACATGGCCAAACTCCTTTGCTTTGCAGTTAACAATTGATCAAAGTCCCCACAATATCTTGAATACGTTCAACATCGTGTGTCTTCATATATTGCGCAAGACCGTCAATGATTTCCATTGTAACCTGCGGATTTGCGAAATTGGCGGTACCGATTTCCACGGCCGTTGCACCGGCGATCATAAACTCAAGCACGTCCTCGGCGCACATAATGCCGCCGATGCCGATCACCGGGATTTTTACTGCACCGGCCGCCTGCCAGACCATGCGCAGGGCTACGGGCTTGATGGCCGGTCCGGAAAGACCACCCGTAACATTGCCCAGCTTCGGCCGGCGGGTGTGGATATCAACCGCCATGCCTGTGATGGTATTGATCAGGGAAACGGCATCCGCGCCGCTGTCCTCAACCCGGCGGGCCACGCACACGATATCCGTTACATTTGGAGAAAGCTTGACGATCACGGGTTTTTTCGTATTTCGGCGAACTGCTGTCACCACGCGTCCGGCTGCCTGCGTATCGACGCCGAAAGCCGCCCCCCCGGCCTTGACATTCGGACACGAGATATTGACCTCGATACCAGCGACTTGCTCCACCGTGTCAATCCGTGCTGCCAACTCGGCATACGCCTCCTCGGTGGTAGCATATGTATTGACGATCACCGGTGTATCATAACCGCTCAGGCGGGGCAGCTTGTCCCGGATAAAGGCATCGATGCCGATGTTTTCAAGGCCGATGGCATTTAACATCCCGGAGGCGGTCTCCACAATCCGCGGCGGCGGGTTGCCCGCGTCCGGCGCGAGAGAAAGGCCCTTTACAATAATGCCCCCAAGTCGGCTCAAATCAACGAGCTCTTCGAACTCCACGCCGTACCCGAAGGTGCCGGATGCAGTCAGTATTGGATTTTTCAAACAAATGCCGCCAATATCCACGGCCAAATCCGGATTCTCGCTCAACATGCGGATTCCATTCGCACCGGTCATAAAGATTATTAAATAATTTCAATTAAATCATATCATGCCTCAGGATTCAACTGAAAAATAGGACCACTGCACGCCAGCCGAAAGAATTTGTCGGGAAATCCGGTTCTATGCTCCCTTGAAAAGCGGCTTGACCCATGCACAATCAACGCTATATTGAATTTGTTTACCCAAATCCCAGGAGGAAAAACGATGACCGACATCGAATCCATTATCGCGGATCAGCGTTCGTTTTTTGCCAGCGGGCGGACACGGAACATCTCCTTTCGGCAGCAGCAGCTCCGGATCCTTCGCAATGCCATTGCGCAAAACGAAAAGCGAATTTTATCCGCCCTGCACGCGGATTTGAAAAAAAGCGAATACGAAGGCTATTTAACGGAAGTCGGCATTATTTACGATGAAATCCGACATATTGTAAAACACACGCCCAAGTGGGCCCGTCCCCGCCGGGTAAGAACCCCGATCTACCATTTCCCGGCAAAAAGCATGATATATCCGGAGCCCTACGGTGTCGTGCTTGTCATATCCCCTTGGAATTACCCTTTTCAACTGGCTGTCTCACCGCTGATCGGTGCTATTTCCGCAGGGAACTGTGCAGTAATAAAACCCTCGGAGTATTCCCCGCACACCTCGGAACTTCTTTGCGAAATCATTGCCGCGCATTTCCGGGCCGACTATATAACAGCGGTTACCGGGGACGCGGAAACGAGCCGGGCGCTTCTGGAAGAAAAACTGGATTATATTTTCTTTACAGGAAGCCCGGAGATCGGCCGCCGGGTGATGGAATCGGCTGCCAGGCACCTGACTCCGGTCACCCTGGAACTCGGGGGCAAAAGCCCGTGCATCGTCGCAGAAGATGCGGATCTGGACTCAGCGGCAAAAAGAATCGTTTCCGGGAAATTCATCAATGCGGGGCAGACCTGTATCGCCCCGGATTATGTGCTGGCGCACCATTCAATCAAAGAAGCGCTCATCAAACGGATGGATGAGGTGATTTCCGAATTCTACGGCAAAAATCCGCAGGACAGCCCGGACTATCCAAGAATCATCAACAAACGGCATTTTGACCGCCTGGCCGGCCTGCTAAAAGGCGCCGACATTGCCGTGGGCGGACAGACCGACCGGGACGGGCTTTATTTTGCCCCCACCATTGTCAATGCCGAATTTCGGGATCAACCGCTCATGGAAGAAGAAATCTTCGGACCGATACTGCCGGTGCTTTCCTATGACACGGCCGAACGCGCCATTGATGCAATCGGTTCGCTTCCAAGACCGCTTGCCCTGTACCTGTTTACCCGGAAAAAAAACCTGGCAAACCGCATATTAAATGAGGTTTCCTTTGGCGGGGGGTGCATCAATGACACACTGATCCACATTGCCACGCCCTACCTGCCATTCGGCGGCATCGGGCAAAGCGGCATGGGAAGGTATCACGGCAAGGCCAGCTTTGACACCTTCTGCCATGAAAAAAGCATCCTGAAAAATCTTTCCCCGTTTGAAAACCCGTTTCGTCTGCCGCCATACGGAAATATGCTCAAGTGGCTCAAAAAGGTACTCCGATAACCATGACACAACAGCCCCAAAACCCGCTGCGCATCTGCCTGCTGAGCTATCGGAGCAATCCCCATTGCGGCGGCCAGGGCGTATACGTGCGCAATCTGAGCTGCGCCTTAAGCCGCCTGGGTCACCGGGTGGACGTGGTTTCCGGGCCGGAATATCCGGTAATCGACAACGGCGTCCGGCTCATCAAACTGCCCGGCCTGGATCTCTACAACCCGGAAAACCTGTTCCGGGTACCCGAAGCCCGTGAACTGGCAGACACCACAAATCTCATCGAGTGGCTGGGAACATCGACCATGGGTTTTCCGGAGCCGCTTACCTTCGGCATCCGGGCCCGGCAGTTCCTAAAAGCCCGGGGCGGAGATTACGACATCATTCATGACAACCAGAGCCTGTCTTACGGCATATGGTCGATTAAGCGGAAAATGCCCACAATTGCCACCATTCACCATCCCATTACCGTGGACCGGGACGTGGCGGTGAAGACCGAATCGGCATTCTGGCGGAAACTCAAGTCCCTGCGCTGGTACTCGTTTGTTGCCATGCAGAAACAGGTCTCGCGAACCCTGTCCCGGCTGATCACGGTTTCAAGCTTTACCCGTTGCCATATCAGCCGGGAATTCGGAATTCCGGAGAGCCGGTTTTCAGTCATTCCAAACGGCATCAACACGGACCTGTTTTACCCGGTTCCCGAAATCCCCAAGGATCCCGGCCGGATCATCGTCACAAACAGCGCGGACACGCCGCTAAAGGGACTGCACTATCTTCTGCCCGCAGTGGCGGAGATCGCGCAAAAACGCGATATCCGGCTCATTGTGGTGGGCACGCCCAAGAAAAACGGGATGGTGGAAAAGCTGGTAAAAAAACTGGGCATCGGGCACATTGTGACATTTACGGGCCGCATCTCTTATGCCGAGTTCGTGCGCCAGTATGCCAGGGCCACCATGGCGGTGGTGCCTTCGGTTTACGAAGGTTTCGGACTTCCTGCAGGCGAAGCCATGGCGTGCGGCGTGCCGGTGATCAGCACCACCGGAGGGGCGTTGCCCGAGGTTGTGGGGGATGCCGGCATTCTGGTGCCGCCGGAAAGTTCGACCGCCCTGGCCCGGGCGATTACGGACCTGCTGGATCATCCGGAAAAGGCCCGGCATCTGGGGGAAGCCGGATATAAACGCGTACACCGGCACCTGACATGGACGGCCGTGGCGCAAAAGACCGTGGAAGCCTACCAGGAAACGATCCATGATTACCATAGATTATAACCGCATGCAGATAAAGGCAAAAGACCGCATCCTGGACATGGGATGCGGCATGGGACGGCATGTGTGCGGAGCCTGCGCATATCCGGAAGTGACCGTGGCCGGGGCGGATATCAGTTTCAAAGACTTGGTCACCGCCAAAGAACAGATCCGCATCCACGAACAATACGGCCGACCGTATGGTGGGCAATGGGCGCTATATGCGGCAAGCATCCTGGAATTGCCGTTTGCCGATCAATATTTCGACCACGTGATCTGCTCCGAGGTCATGGAGCATATTCATGATCATCAGCGCGCGGCCCGGGAACTCGACCGGGTGCTCAAGCCGGGCGGCACCCTGGCGGTCAGCGTGCCGCGCTATTTCCCGGAGCGGGTCTGCTGGGCGCTTTCCAGCGAATATGCCGACACCGAAGGCGGCCACGTGCGCATCTACCAAAAAAAGCAGGTTATCGGCCTGTTTGAAAGGCTGGGCCTGCACCTGCGGCACTACCACTGGGCTCACAGCCTGCATTCGCCCTACTGGTGGCTCAAGTGCCTGGCGGGTCCGGACAATGATCAGGCCCCGGCGGTTGCCGCCTACCATAAATTTCTGACGTGGGACCTGATGAAAAAACCCCGCATGACCCGATTTCTCGACAGGCTGCTTAATCCGGTGCTGGGCAAGAGCCTGGTGCTTTATTTCCGGAAATCCGCCTGAGCACCCCCAGGGTTTTTGTCATGGGCAGTTCGGCAAAAAGCCCGGAAGCCAGGGCCAGCCGGTATATGCGATGCGGCGCCTGCCCGCCTTCTTCTTCGGTTTGAAAAATATCGTGGATGACCAGGTACCCCCCGGGCATCACGTGGGTGGCCCAGGCGTTGTAATCGGCAAATGCGGCCTCGTCCGTATGCCCGCCGTCAATAAAGACCAGGGCAAGCGGAATCGACCACATGCGGGCAACCGCCTCTGAGGTGGAAACAATGGGGACCACGGTCTGCTCCAGCTCCGCCCGGGCCAGGGTATCGCGAAACAGGGGCAATGTGTCCACCCGCCCGGCCCTGGGATCATAAGCATCCGGGTCAAAATAGCCCTCCCCGGGCTGCTGGTCCTCGGAGCCCCGGTGGTGATCAATGGAGAAAAGAATGCCGCTGTTTTTCCGGCATCCCGCACCCAGGTAAAGGCTTGATTTGCCGCAGTAACTGCCGATTTCCAGGCAGGGCCCGCGCCGGGAGGCCGAAAGTGCCAGTTCATAGAGCCGGCCGCCTTCTTCCGGGTCCAGAAATCCTCTGGTATTTTCGATAATTTCCGGATCAATTTCCATTTTTAAACGCTTTTGCCACGATGGCCCGGGCCTCGTCCCGGATCTGCTGCAGGTGATCGGTTCCCCTGAAACTTTCCGCATAAATCTTGTAGATTTCCTCGGTGCCAGACGGTCGGGCGGCAAACCAGCCGTTTTCGGTCACCACCTTTAATCCGCCAATTGGGGCCTGGTTTGCCGGGGCTTTTGTCAGAACCTGCAAAATGGGTTCGCCCGCCAGTTGCTTTGCGGAAATATTATCCGGGGAAAGGTTCTTTAAAATCTGCTTTTGTTCATGCGTGGCCGGGGCATCCATTCGCTCGTAAACGCAGGTCCCGAAGTGATCTTCAAGCCCGCGGTACATTTCGCCGGGATCCTTGCCTGTAGCCGCCATGATTTCCGCGGCCAGCAGGTTCATGATGATTCCGTCCTTGTCCGTGGCCCATGCGCTGCCGTCTTTTCGCAGAAACGAGGCACCGGCGCTTTCCTCGCCGCCAAAGCCGTAGGCACCGCTTAGAAGCCCGTCCACGAACCATTTAAACCCCACCGGCACTTCAGCCAACGGCCTTTTCAAATGCGCGGCAATCCGATCGATCATGGATGTGGAAACCAGGGTTTTTCCCACTGCGGCGTTTTGCGGCCACCCCTGCCGATTCTGAAACAAATACCACACTGCCGCGGCCAGGTAATGGTTCGGGTTGAGCAGCCCTGCACTGCGCGTGACGATCCCGTGACGGTCCACATCCGGGTCATTGGCAAATGCAATGTCAAAGCGCTGCTTTAATCCGATCAGCCCCTGCATGGCCCAGGAAGAAGAGCAGTCCATGCGAAGCTTGCCGTCTTTGTCCACGTGCATGAAACCAAAGGTCGCATCCACCGCTTTGTTGACCACCTCAAGGGAAAGGCCGTATTTTTCCGCAATGGGCTCCCAGAAATAAACACCTGCCCCGCCCATGGGATCCACCCCCATTTTCAGGCCTGCTGCGCCAATGGCGCGCATGTCCACGACGTTTTCCAGGTCGTTGACATACGGGGTGATATAATCATATTCACGCGTTGTATCCGCCTTCAGGGCCCGCTCAAACGGCAGGCGGGAAATCTTATCCGTCCCGTCGCGCAGCAGGGCATTTGCCCGCTCGGCAATCATGGATGTAACATCGGTTCCCGCGGGCCCGCCATGGGGCGGGTTGTACTTGAACCCCCCATCCTCGGGCGGATTGTGCGACGGGGTGATCACGACCCCGTCTGCAAGTCCGCGGCTTCTATCGCGGTTATGGTTCAAAATCGCATGGGAAATCACCGGGGTCGGTGTATAGCCGCGGCCCGAATGGATCATGACATCGATGTTTTCCGCGGCAAACACCTCCAGGGCAGTGGCCAGGGCCGGCTCGGACAATGCGTGGGTGTCCATGCCCATAAACAGCGGACCGGTGATATCCTGCGACTTGCGGTAATCCGCAATGGCGCGGCTGACCGCCAGGATATGATCCTCGTTAAAACTGCTGCGAAACGCCGATCCCCGGTGCCCGGATGTACCGAATGTCACCTGTTGGGCCGGGTCCGCCGGGTCCGGGCGATGGGTATAATAGGCCGCAACCAGCCGCGGCACGTTTACCAGGATATCTGCCGGCGCCTTTTTGCCGGCCAGTTCGTG
>JBKHJS010000112.1:0-7469 GCA_046537995.1 Desulfobacterales bacterium | reverse complement strand
GGGGCAAACCGGCTGATTTTGGATTGAATGATTGCCTCAGTTGTGCTAGTTTTACATGTTTCAAAAAAAGCAGGAAAAAAATCAATGGCCCGGCATGAACAGACCATATCCACAGAGCGGAAAATTTTTTCCGTCTCCGAGCTGACCGCCCGGATTAAATCGTTACTGGAAACATCCTATCCATTTGTCTGGATTTCCGGGGAAATCTCCAATATCCGCGTGCCTGCCTCCGGCCATTTCTATTTTACGTTAAAAGACCCGGAGGCCCGGATCCAGGCGGTCATGTTCCGGGGCCAGAACCGGAATCTGAAGTTTGTGCCCGAAGACGGCATGACGGTTACGGGATTCGGCCGGGTTTCGGTATATGCGCCCAGGGGCAATTACCAGGTGATCCTGGAATACCTGGAGCCCTCCGGCGCAGGAGCCCTGCAGGCGGCATTTGAGCAGCTCAAGGCCAAACTTTCAGAAGAAGGCCTTTTTGACGCGCAGTACAAGAGAAAAATTCCCTTTCTGCCGGCCAAGGTGGCGGTGATCAGTTCTGCAACCGGCTCGGTGGTCCATGATATCCTGCGGGTCATGCACCGCCGCTTTCCCAACATGCCGGTGGTAATCATACCGGCCGCGGTCCAGGGCGATGAGGCCCCGGCACAGCTTGCCGCTGCATTGCAGCTGGCAAATGCGCACGCCAATGCCGACGTTGCCATTGTCGCCCGGGGCGGCGGATCGCTGGAAGACTTGGCGGCATTTAATTCAGAGGAAGTGGCCCGGGCGATTTTTGCCTCCCGGGTGCCGGTGATATCCGCAGTGGGCCATGAGACCGATTTTACCATTGCCGATTTTGCTGCGGACCTGCGTGCGCCCACGCCGTCTGCCGCAGCCGAGCTGGCCGTGCCTGTAAAGACCGACGTGTTATACACGCTTGAAGCCTATATCCGCAGGATGCATGCGCGGATTTCCGGGCAAATCCAAGAACAGCGCCGGTACCTGGAAAAGCTGGGCCGCCGCATGGTCCACCCCAGGCGGCGGCTGGATGATTTGCGTCTTCGGCTCGACGAGGATTATACTAGGTTACAAAACGCCATGGACCGGCTGGTCGACCGAAGCCGCGAGCGCCTGGCCTGGCAGAAAAAACGCCTTTTTGTCGCCCCGATCCGGGCACGCACCCGGGCTCTGGCAGATCGCCGGGCCCACCTGGAAGGCCGGTTAAAGACCGCGGCCCTCGCTGAAATGCAGCGTAAGCGCGCCGCACTCGAGTATGTTTACGGCCGCATGTATGCTTTGAGCCCGGCTGCCGTGCTTGCGCGCGGCTACAGCATTACCCGGCGCCTGCCAGACGGTGCGGTGCTCACGGAAGCCGGTGCGGCAGAACCTAGCCGGGATGTTGAAGTACTGCTTTCAAAAGGAAGTATAATTGCCCGTATTCAAAAGGTAAATAAAAATGGCAAAAAAGAGTTTTGAAGAATCCATGAACCAGCTCGAAAAAATCGTCGAGGAGCTGGAAGCCGGCAACCTGCCCCTGGACAAGGCGCTCAAGAGGTTCGAGGAAGGCGTGAAGCTTTCCCAGTCCTGCTTTGAAAAACTCGACGAAACAGAAAAAAAGATCACCCGCCTGATGCAGCAGCAGGACGGATCGGCCCGGGAGACCCCGTTCATGGCGGATTCAGATGCAACAGATCAGAATTCTTCGGAAAATGAATAACACCACCAAGGCATCTGACATTTCCTTTGAGCTGCGGACTTATCTGGAAGACCGGCGCAGCCGCATTGATGTCCGGCTTGAGCAGCTTCTCGGGTGCAGCCGGACTGACACCCGGGTGTGCGCGGCCATGCGCCATTCGCTGATGGCTTCGGGAAAACGGTTCCGGCCCGTGCTGTGCCTGGCTGCGGCCGAAGCCGTGGGACGCGTGAGCGAAACCGTGCTGCAGACCGCTTGTGCCATTGAAATGATTCATACCTATTCCCTTATCCATGACGATCTGCCGGCAATGGATAATGACGATCTGCGCCGGGGCCGG
Organism: Desulfobacterales bacterium; assembly: GCA_046537995.1. GTDB lineage: Bacteria > Desulfobacterota > Desulfobacteria > Desulfobacterales > Desulfosalsimonadaceae > Desulfosalsimonas. Next base: position 5,454 of record JBKHJS010000112.1, on the reverse strand, counting down.
CCCACCTGCCACGTGGCTTTTGACGAGGCCACGGCCATCCTGGCCGGAGACGCCCTGCTGACCCTTGCATTTGAAACCATGGCGGACTGCGGCGGGTATCCGGACACAGGGGCAAATCAAATGCTCCGGGTGATCGGCATGATCGCCGAGGCAGCCGGGTACCGGAAAATGATCGAAGGCCAGATGCGCGATATGCAGGCAGAGCAAGCGTCGCCCCTGGGACTGGATTCGTTAAAAGAAATGCACCGGAAGAAAACCGGGGCCCTGATCGAGGCTGCCGTGGTTTCCGGCGCGCTGCTGGCCGGCGCAGACCGGGACCAGGCAGACGCCCTGCAGGTGTATGCCGAAAACATCGGGCTGGCCTTTCAGGTAACGGATGATATTTTAAACGTGCGCGGCGACCCGCAAACCATGGGCAAGGCCGCCGGTAGCGACCAGGCCCGCGGCAAATCCACTTACCCGGCCCTTATGGGCCTGGCACGGGCGGATGAATATGCGGACAGTCTGGTGGATAATGCCTTGCAGGCCATCGCGATTTTTGATACCAAAGCAAAGCCGCTCACTGCGCTGGCAAGATATATTATTGAGCGGAACAAATAAACACAGCCACCGCGACACCCAAAAGCTGAAGAAGCTTAAAAAAAGGAGATCCCGTTCCATTGGGCTTGCTTGAAAACATCAACTCCCCTGCGGATCTGAAAAAACTGCCCCGCTCCGAGCTGCCCGCCCTGGCCCGGGAAATCCGGCAGCAGATCGTGGACGTGGTATCGCATACCGGCGGGCATCTGGCCTCCAATCTCGGGGTGGTGGAACTGACAATCGCGATTCATTACGTGTTTGACCTGCCCGAGGACAAGCTGATCTGGGACGTGGGCCACCAGTCCTACGCCCATAAGCTGCTGACCGGAAGGCGGGACCGGTTTTCCACGCTGCGGCAGTTCGGGGGGCTTTCCGGTTTTCCCAAGATCACGGAAAGCCCGTATGACGCGTTTACCACCGGTCATTCCAGCACCTCGATTTCCGCCGGGCTGGGCATGTCGTGCGCAAAACGCTTGAAAAAGCAGGATGCAAAAGTCATCGCGGTAATCGGAGACGGATCCATGACCGCGGGTCTGGCATACGAGGCATTAAACCAGGCCGGAGGTATTCACAAGGACCTGATTGTCATATTAAATGACAATGAAATGTCGATTTCGCCCAATGTGGGCGCCCTGTCCTCTTTGCTGAGCCGGACGTTTTCGGCAAGATCCATACAGGACCTGCGAAAGGATTTCGGCGAACTGCTGCGCTCTTTGCCCAAAATCGGAACCGATGCTTACCAGTTTGCCAAGCGGGCAGAAGAGTCGTTTAAGGCGTTTGTCACCCCGGGCATGCTTTTTGAGGCGTTTAACTTCGAATATTTCGGCCCCATCAAGGGCCACCGGATCGATCATCTTATTGACATCCTGGATAACATCAAGAACCTGGACGAACCGGTGCTTCTGCACGTGAGCAGCAAAAAGGGACAGGGGTATGCCCCGGCGGAGCAAAACCCCGTGTATTTTCACGGCGTCGGGTGTTTTGACGTAAATACCGGCGACCGGGTCTCCTGCAGCACGGTGCCCTCTTACACGGAGGTTTTCGGCAAAACCATGCTGCGCCTGGCCCGGGATAATGAAAAAATCGTGGCCGTGACCGCAGCCATGCCCGAAGGCACCGGCTTGGTTGAGTTCTCCCGGCAGTTTCCGGAGCGGTTCTATGACGTGGGCATTGCCGAAGCCCACGGGGTGACATTTGCCGCCGGCATGGTCATGGAAGGATTAAAACCGGTGGTGGCCATTTATTCGACTTTTCTCCAGCGGGCCTATGACCAGGTGCTCCATGATGTGTGCCTGGAGAATCTCCCGGTTGTTTTTGCCATGGACCGCGGCGGCATCGTGGGAGAAGACGGCCCCACCCATCACGGGCTTTTTGACCTCACCTATCTTCGGGCCCTTCCCAACATGGTGATCATGGCGCCAAAGGACGAAAACGAGCTCCAGCGGATGCTTCTGACCGCTGTGAATCACTCCGGCCCGGTTGCCGTGCGCTATCCCCGGGGCAAAGGAACCGGCGCGCAGCCTGAAAAACTCGACAAGCCCGTTGCCATTGGAAAGGGCGAGATCCTGGCAGAAGGCGAAGATGTCCTGATCCTGGCCATCGGGTATTGTGTCACCGAAGCCATGGAAGCCAGGCGAATGCTTGCCGATTCAGACAACATATCTGCCACAGTGGTAAACGCCCGGTTTGCCAAGCCTGTGGATTCCGAGTTGATCAGCGGCTTGATCCAAAAAATCCCGCGGGTGGTAACTGTTGAGGAAAACGTGGTGCACGGCGGGTTTGGCAGCGCGGTGCTAGAAGCCATGGCAGAGTGCGGGGTTTCCTGTTTCCGCATTACCCGGCTGGGCATTCAGGACACCTTTGTCACGCACGGCGCCAAGGAAGAGCTCCGGGCGCATTACGGGGTGGATGCCAAGGCCGTGGCTGCCGCGGCCGGAAAGCTTTGCCGGGAAAAAAGGGGAAAATGAGCAAGGCACGGGCAGGCAAAAAGCGCCTGGATCTCCGGGTGGTGGAGCTTGGCCTGGCCGAAAGCCGGCAGCGGGCCCAATCTCTGATAATGGCCGGCCAGATCCTGGTCAATGATCACCCCGAGGACAAGCCGGGCACGCTCGTGGCAGAAGATGCCCATGTAGCCAGCCGGGCCCCGGACCTGGCATATGTTTCCCGGGGCGGATTGAAGCTGGCCCATGCCCTGGAGCACTGCCGGGTGGATGTAAACGGGTTTGCCTGCCTGGATGTGGGCGCATCCACCGGCGGTTTCACGGATTGCCTGCTTCAAAACGGCGCAGCCCATGTCCATGCCGTGGACGTGGGCTACGGCCAGCTGGCCTGGAGCCTTCGCCAGGATTCCCGGGTTACGGTGATTGAGCGTACCAACATTCGATATGTCACCCGGGCGGAACTTCCCGGGGACTTTGACCTTGCCGCCATTGACGTGTCCTTTATTTCCCTGCGCATTGTCGTGCCGGTGGTACAGCAGTTTGTCAGGCCCGGCGGCCTGATTTTCGCCCTGATCAAGCCCCAGTTCGAAGTGGGACGCCGGGAAGTGGGAAAAGGGGGCGTGGTCCGGGATCCGGAGCTTCACCAGCGGGTGATTGACGAGCTTTCCGAATACTTTCGTGCATGCGGACTGACCGCGGAGATGATAACCCCCTCGCCTGTTCTGGGTCCCGGCGGAAACCGGGAATTTATTCAAATGCTGCGGATTCCTGCATCTTAGGGTTGATTTTTTGCCCCTGAATGTATACAAACTTGGACCAAACAGCAGGTCCATTTCCGCATGTAAATCCAGCAGAATAGAGAGGAGTTAAGCGTGCTATGACAGAAAACCTGAGAAACATCGCCCTGATCGGACACGGCGGATCCGGCAAGACCTCCCTGGCCGAAGCCCTGCTCTACAATGCAGGAGTGACCAAAAGATTTGGCAGCGTGGACGAAGGCAATTCCGTTCTGGATTTCGAACCCGAGGAAGTCAGGCGCGGAAGCAGCATTTCAACCGCCTTTCACCGGTTTGCCTGGAAAAAGTGCCAGGTGAACCTGATTGATACCCCGGGCGACCAGAATTTCTTTTCAGATACCCGGATGTGCATGCAGGCCGCAGACGGCGTAGTCACGGTAATTGACGCCATTGACGGCATCAAGGTCCAGTCCGAGCAGGCATGGGAATATGCAGACGAATTCGGTCTGCCCCGGATTCTGTTTATCAACAAGGTGGACCGGGATCGGGCCGATTTTCACAAGGTCTTCAATGAGGCAGTGGAAATATTTTCCCCCAAGCCCATTTTACTGCAGCTGCCCATCGGGCAGGAATCGGATTTCCAGGGGGTAGTGGACCTGGTCAACATGAAGGCTTATACTTATGAAGGCGGCAAGGCCAAGGCAATTGATATTCCGGCGGATATGCAGGAAACCGTGGAAAACGAGCGCGAGGCACTGATTGAGAATATTGCCGAGGCGGATGACGCGCTGGTGGAAAAATACCTGGAAGGCGAAACCCTGTCTGACGCGGAAATTATAAACGCCCTTCGCAAAGGCACCCTGGAAAAGGTCTTTGTTCCGGTGCTGTGCGGATCGGCCACTTCGAATATCGGCATTGACCTGGTTGCCGGGATGATGACAGATGCCCTGCCCGCCCTGGCCGACCGGGGACCCAAGACCGGTTATCTGCCGGGCACGGACACGGAAGAAACGCGCGAGCCTTCCCCGGATGCGCCTTTTTCCGCACTGGTGTTTAAAACCATAGCCGACCCGTATGCCGGACGCCTGACCCTGTTCAAGATATTTTCCGGCAAACTGGGGTCGGACGGCACGTTTTACAATCCCAACAAGCAGACCAAGGAACGATACAACCAGCTGCTCCAGGTCCACGGCAAGGAACAGAAATCCGTTGACGGCGCTCAACCGGGAGACATCCTGGCAGTGGCCAAGCTCAAGGAAACCTTTACCGGGGATACGCTCTGCGATCCGGACAAGCCCATTGTTTATGAATCGGCCAAGCCGCTGCAGGGACTGGTCTCCTTTGCCATTGCACCCAAGTCCAAGGGAGACGAGGACAAGATCTACTCGTCGCTGGGCCGGCTGATCGAGGAGGATCCCGGCCTGTCTTTGGAGCGAAGGGATGAGACGCGCCAGACGCTTTTAACCGGCCAGGGCCAGGTGCACATCGAAACAACGGTGGAAAAGCTCAAACGCAAGTACGGCGTGGAGGTCACCCTGAAGATTCCCAAGGTGCCCTACAAGGAAACCTTTAAGAAAACGGTCCGGGTACAGGGCAAGCACAAGAAACAGTCCGGCGGCCACGGCCAGTACGGGGACTGCTGGGTGGAATTCCAGCCCCTGGAGCGCGGCGAGGGCTACCATTTTGTGGACAAGATCGTGGGCGGCGTGATTCCCAAGACCTACATTCCCGCGGTGGACAAGGGGATTGCCGAAGCCGCGGAAAAAGGCGTGCTGGCCGGATTTCCGTGCATTGATTTCCAGGCGACAGTAAATGACGGATCATACCATTCCGTGGACTCCTCTGAAATGGCATTTAAGATCGCGGGATCCCTGGCCTTTAAAAAAGCCATGGAGCAGGCCGAGCCAGTGCTGCTCGAGCCGATAGTGGAAATGGAAGTGGTCACGCCCGAGGACTATATGGGCGACATCATGGGAGACTTAAACAGCCGGCGCGGCCGGGTGCTGGGCATGGAAAGCCGCGGCAAAAACCAGGTGGTCAAGGCCTTGGTGCCCATGGCCGAAGTGCTGACCTATGCCCCGGATCTGCGCTCCATGACCGGCGGCCGGGGGATGTTTACAATGAAGTTTTCCCATTACGACGAAGTGCCCGCCCAGATCGCCCAGAAGGTGATCGAGGAGCTGCGCAGCCAGCAGGAG
>JBKHJS010000111.1:0-7543 GCA_046537995.1 Desulfobacterales bacterium | reverse complement strand
ACAAACCTGGCCACTTTGTCCGGATCCTTTTGAAACCGGACAAACGCCCCGGTCTCATCCACTGCATTGGTAAGGGTACAGGAGTCCACGCCCGCGGGCCGAACCGCGAGCACCGCGTCATGGACATTGTCCGGCGAAAGCCCGCCGGCCAGAATCACCGGGATGTTGCTCTGCTGCACCAGTTGTGCGGCCACTCGCCAATCACAGGTTTTTCCGGTGATTCCCACATACCCGCTTTCCGGCTGACCGACAACCCCATCGCCCTCCATTAACAGGGTGTCAATGAGAAAGTAATCTGTCAGCAGCTCAAAATGTCCCGCCACTTCGGCAATCGGCAGATGATCGGCCGGACCGGGCGGCGGCACGGGAATGGATCGCATCACGGCGATTTCCGGAAACCGCTCCTTTACAGTGGCCTGCATGGCTATCAGCCGGCCGCAGCGCGTGGCCCAGTCTTCGGTCTCGTCGAAAACATCCTGGCAGAAATGAACGATATCCGGCCGGTATTCATCCAGGACCGCGCTGATTTGAGCCATATCCGAAAATAATGGGATTAAGCTGCTTTTGGCCCCGGATTCCGCCACCAGCCCAATGGTATCTCTTAGCTGGCGGCTGCCGCCGGCTTCCGTGATCACGCTGCCGACGTGATCCACGCCCAGGGAGATCATTTTCTCGGCTTCGCGGGGCTCCTGGATCTCATATACCTGGATGATCACGCAAAAATCTCCGTTTTCTGCAGGTTTTGTAAAATTCCCGTTGACATTTTCGGCCTGCTTTAACATATTCATTTTGTTTAATCAAATGATTTGCACGGGCCTGCATCCATTGCCTGAAGGGCTCCCAAACCACCGCCAGATCCGAGGAAAACATGATCGTCGTCATCGATTTCGGCTCCCAGTACAACCAGCTTATTGCCCGGCGCGTGCGGGAACAAAAAGTTTACTGCCAGATCGAGCCCCCGGACATCGACATCGAACGTCTCAAGTCCCTTCATCCCGAAGGTATCATCCTGTCGGGCGGCCCGGCCAGCATATACGAAGAAGACAGTCCCAGGGCGACGCCGGAGATTTTTGACCTGGGCGTGCCGGTGCTGGGCATCTGCTACGGCATGCAGTTCATGGTCGATGCCCTGGGCGGCACGGTTTCCGGGGCCGAAAAACGGGAATACGGGTTTGCCCGTTTGCAGATCCGCAAGGAGGACGCGCTTCTTTCCGGTGTCGGCCAGGGCACCCAGTGCTGGATGAGCCACGGCGATTTTATCACAGGCTTGCCCCAAGGCTTCGAGGTCACGGCCACCACGGAAAACACGCCCATGGCTGCAGCCGGGGATTCGGCCCGGGGATTTTACGGCCTGCAATTTCACCCGGAAGTCGAACATACGCCAAAAGGCAAGCAGATGCTCAAAAATTTCCTGTTTTCCGTTTGCGGCTGCCGCGGCGAATGGACAATGAAAGCATTTGCAGAAGAAGCGATTTCCGAAATCCGAAATTCCGTAGGCGACAAACAGGTCATCCTGGGGCTTTCCGGCGGCGTGGATTCCTCTGTAACCGCCATGCTGATTCACCAGGCCATCGGCAATCAACTTACCTGTATATTTGTGGATAACGGGCTGCTGCGGCAAAATGAGGGAGTTCGCCTGAAAAACATTTTCACGCAGCACCTGAAGATGAACATCGACTACGTGGATGCGGCAGACCGGTTCATCGACGCACTCAAAGGGGTCACGGACCCGGAGGAAAAGCGCAAGATCATCGGAAAAATCTTCATGGACGTATTTGAAGCCGAGGCGCAAAAAATTGAAAACGCCGACTTTCTCGCCCAGGGCACCCTGTATCCCGACATCATTGAATCCCAGTCCGCATTCGGCGGTCCCACCTCGATTATCAAGTCCCATCACAACGTGGGCGGACTGCCGGAAAAAATGAAGCTCAAGCTCATCGAGCCGCTCAAGTTTCTGTTCAAGGACGAGGTGCGGGCGCTTGGCCAAACCCTGGAACTCCCCGACGAACTGGTCTGGCGCCAGCCGTTTCCCGGTCCCGGGCTGGCCATCCGTGTTATCGGCGAAATTACGGCAAAAAGACTGGAGGTGCTTCGCCGCGCAGATGCCATCCTGCTTGAAGAAATCCGGGAAGCGGGATATTACAAGAAACTGTGGCAGTCCTTTGCCGTGCTTCTGCCCGTTAAAAGCGTGGGCGTGATGGGTGATAAGCGCACATACGAAAATATCCTTGCGATCCGCGCGGTCACCAGCGTGGATGCCATGACCGCGGACTGGGCAAAGCTGCCCCACGATCTGCTCGGCAAGATTTCAAACCGGATCATCAACGAGGTCGAAGGGGTCAACCGGGTGGTCTACGATATCAGCTCCAAGCCGCCCAGTACGATCGAATGGGAGTAAAGACAGGCAGGGCACTGAAACCGGAAAGATGGCTGCAGCCGCGAAGATCACAAAGCGCACGAAGCCAAAATATTATAAAATCAAAAAAATTCTTCGTGTTCTTTGTGTACTTCGTGGTAATCTCCCAGCCGGCAACATGACAAAACATGACAAATGATTTTGCTTGAGAAAAATGGAAGAAGAACAGGGCCCCAGGGGCTTTAAAATCGATTTCCCCGAAGAAGAGCCGGAAACCCCGCCGGAGGAACCATCGCCGCAACCCGAACAAAAGGCGCCTGCCAAGCGGGACGGCCCGGCGGTGCGGCCGGTATTTTTGTGGCTCCTGACGCTGTTTGCAGTTGGCGGATTGCTGTATTTCGGGTATTATCACATAGATCGGCGCATCCAGGCGATTGAAGCCACGGGAGACAGCGAGATCCAGGATCTTTCAGGAAAAATTGACGAGCGCATGGAAGCCATTTCCCGGATGCTGAGCAAGCAGACCGAGCAGATAAAGGCGCGGATCCGGGACCTTGAAAAGCAGGCGGAAAAAAATACCGCAGCCGCAAACAAGCTGGAAAAATCGCTCAACACGGCCCGCAGCGATATCTCGGATCTCCGGTCCCGGCTAAAGGAACGCACGGATCAAATCGCCTCACAAACCGACAAAACCGCAACCGTGCTAAAAGAAAACAGCGACCGGCTCGATGACATGGAAAATACGATCGGGCAGCTCAAAACCGTGACCTCGGATGTAGAGCAGATCCGGGAGGAACGGGAGAAAACCGCAGCCCGGCTCGACCAGCTTGCCGGGCGCATAAACACCCTGGAAAAAAACCAGCTCGATTCCGAAGCTGTCGAAAGCCAGATCAAAGAAATGCGCCAATCCGAGAACCGGGAATTTGAAACCCGGATGCAAAACATGCAGGACAGGATCAAAGCGCTAAATGAACAGGTCCAGTCCCTGGAGGCGATTCTCAGGTCCCTGGAAAGGACGCAGAAAAGCGGTGGTTCGCAGAACTCGGGCGGTGAAACCGGCGGGGCCTCCGGTGAAATCATTGAACAGGAAATTCAGTAGGCCTGCTGCTTATGAACCCCGAGGATCTGCAAAAACTCCTGGAAGCCGTGGCAAGCGGCCGGACGCCGGTATCTTCGGCCATGGAACAGCTCCAGCACCTTTCCATGGAAGATATCGAGTATGCCAACATCGATCATCACCGCTCCCTGCGGAAGGGATTTCCGGAAGTCATCTTCGGAGAAGGCAAAACCGCGGATCAGATCGCGGGCATCATGGAAAAGATGGTCCCCCGGGAAAACATTGTACTGGTGACCCGGGTAAGTGCAGAAAAAGCCGGGCATCTGAACCAACATTTTCCCGGCGCGGTCTACCATGCAGACGCCAGAATGCTCGTACTGGAAAAAAGCCCGCCCCGGGTGCATGGCAAGGGCAGCATCCTGGTGATGTCTGCGGGAACTTCGGATATTCCCGTGGCAAAGGAGGCTTATCTGACTGCCCAAGCCATGGGCAATCATGTGGAGGTCGTCTATGATGTGGGCGTGGCCGGGATTCATCGGCTTTTTGCGCACAAGGAAGCCATTGACCGGGCCACTGTACTCATCGTTGTCGCGGGCATGGAAGGCGCGCTTCCCAGTGTGGTCGGCGGGCTTGTCAATAGGCCGGTCATCGGCGTGCCTACGAGCATCGGCTACGGGACCAGCCTTGGCGGCCTCACCCCGCTTTTTGCCATGCTAAACTCCTGCAGCTCGAATGTGGCGGTGGTCAACATCGACAACGGCTTTGGCGCCGGGTACCTCGCCGCCATGATCAACAGGGAGTAACCCCCACCTCAGAGCTTTGTGCCGCAACATCCATGACAACCACGAAGGGCACGAAGCACACAAAGAAAAATTATATTACAGTCAAAACCTTGATGAACTCGTAAAAAGCTGTTTATCCCGCCAGGGCGGTATTTTTGCGACAAAGTAAATCCGTAAGCGCCTTGGCTGATCGGCGTTGCGAAAAAGGAGTTTCCTCGCTCCAGGAGCCTCTTCGAGCCTCGATTTCCGCTCGGAAACCCGCTTTTCCGCACCGCCGTCAGGGCAACAAAGTGCAATTTCGCAAGAACGAAAAAAAGGATTTCCTTGGAAGTCACGCAGCCGATATAATCGCCAGCCAATAAAATGATAACCTTTTGATTTTACTTAAACACTTAACCATTTAAAACTTAACACTGCCTGTAAAAAGGACTTTTTACAGGCTGATCAAAACCTTCGTGATCTTCGTGTCCTTCGTGGTGAGATATTATTCATGAAGGTTGCCTCGAAAAGACAAAAAGTTGGGCAAAAGGGAACATTTTCAAAAGGGCTCTTCTTAAGAGGGGCTGCGGCACTCGTAATCGGGCTGCTGGGGCCGGCTGACCGTGGCCGGTGGATCCGGATCGCCCGGCCTTGCCGTGACAAGGGCGATCAGGGTATGGCCCGGAGAAAAATCAAAAGACGCATCCGTGGTCACCGGACTGACCATGCCCCGCGCGTCAATGACAAACAGGGGAATCTCAGAGCCCTCGTAATACTCCGAAAAATCATCGTATGTAAAATTTTTCGTGAGCTTCACCGTCTTGACCACCCCCCGATCCAGAATCCGGCCGTAAAGATAGGAAAAGCTGGCCCGCTTATCAAAAAGATACCGTCCGCGCAGATGCCTGGGCAGTACGTCATCGGAGCGGACCGCCTCTGCGTCCGGCGGGAGCTGGTAAACTTCCATCCGGTCAAAAATCTTCAGGTAATGCAAGACCGCCAATGCATTTAATTCGTCATTGGCAGACAGGGCCAGCAGCCTGCCGATGCCGCAAAGCCGGATCTTATCTGTGAACACGCTGCTGTAAAAACAGGGCAGCCCGGCCATTCGCGCGGCCTTGATATTGGCTGACTGGTTATCCACCAGCAGGATCCGGCAGCCCGCATCATAGAGCGCAATGCCGATTTTCCGGGCCAGCAGATGAGCCCCGACAATCAGGAACCCGCGAGGATGCGGTTCGGCAATATTGAGCATTCGGGACAGCGGGGAGGCAATGGCGCTGTAGAAAAACACGGTGACAATGATAACAAAAAAAGTCAGCGGCACCAGGCGATCGGCCATGGGATAACCGTTTTCAGCCAGCCGCAGGGCGAAAATCGAGGCCACGGCCGCAGCCACGATCCCGCGGGGCGCCATGAATGAAATAAAAATCTTTTCCCGCAGGTGCAGCTTGGATCCCATCGCCGAGAGCATTACCGCTGCCGGGCGGCACAACACGATGAGCAGGATGATAAAGGCCAGCGCCCGAAAATCGATAAAGGCAAGGTCGGCAAGCTCCAGCCGCGCGGTCAAAACGATAAACAGCAGGGAAATAATCAGGACCCGCAGGTCCTCCTTGAATTCGATGATATCGCGCAGGGCGATGGACTTCTGGTTGCCGACCACGATGCCCATGACCGTGACTGCCAGAAGGCCGGATTCTTCAGCCAGAAAATGAGAAACGGAAAAAACAACCAGCACCAGGGCCAGGGAAAACGGGTTGTAGAGATAATCCGGGATCCAGAACCGCTTAATCATGCGGGTTAGCACGTAAGCCCCGCCCAGCCCAAGGGCCGAGCCGGCTGCCAGCATTTTCACCATCCCGATAAAAAAAACCATGGTGCCGCCGGCAAGCGAGGAACTGGTGACTATGACATCAAAGACCAGAACGGCCAGCAGGGCGCCGATGGGATCAATCAGGATGCTTTCCCATTCCAGGGCGGCGTCGGTATTGTGGGGCAGGCGCACGTGGCGAAGCAGGGGGCCGATCACCGTGGGGCCGCTGACCACGAGAATGGCGGCAAACAACGCGCAAAGCAAAAGCGGCAGATCCAGGAGAAAGTAGGCCAGCACGCCGCCGGTCACCCAGGTGACAATCACGCCCACGGTTATCAGGTTGCGGACCACGTCCCCGGTATACTTGAGTTCCTCCAGGCGAAGGCTCAGGCCGCCTTCAAACAGGATCACGGCAACGCCCAGGGAAACCAGCACCGGCAGCAGATCCCCGAACAGCGCATCCGGGTTCAGCAGACCGGTCACCGGACCGATCAGCAGGCCGAATACGAGCAGCAGCATGATTGAAGGCAACTGCAGCCGCCAGGCCAGCCACTGGGCCAGCACGCCCAAAAAAACCAGAACCGTGATGCCTGTCATTAATTCCACGTCTTTTCCGCCCTTGTAAACACTGTCATTATCGCAATCGGGATCGGGGTCGGGATCGGGATCGAAATCGCTCTTGTATCTTATAAACTAAGCATGCATCCGGAAGTATCCAACAAACCATGCAGAATCCGTGGTTGACTGCAAGCCGGACTTCAGGCCGATTCCGGGAACAAGGCATTTTCCCTGAAATACCGGCGGATGAGCAGATCAGAATGCCGCACGCTCTGCTTGAGCCACTCCAGGCGCAGATCGGTTTTTTCCGCCGCTGACAGATGCCAGTCAATACTTGACTGCCGGAGTTTCCGGGACAGCTCATAGAGGATGATGGCCGCGGACACGGAAATATTGAAACTCTCGGTAAATCCGTACATGGGTACCCGTAAGAATTCATCCGCGTTTTGCAGCATGGTATCAGACAGGCCCTCGAGTTCGGTGCCGAAAAACAGGGCCGCCTTGCCGGCATGCAGGTCAAAATCGTCAAGTAAAGTGTCGCCGGTATGCGGCGTGGTTGCCACGATGCGGTATCCCTCTGCGCGCAGATTTTCCATGGCGGCCTCGGTATTGTGCGGTGCGCAATTGTAGCGGATCAGGGTCAGCCACTTGGAAGCACCCAGGGCCACATCCGCGTTGACCCGGTATTCGTATTCGTTTTCAATAATATGGGCGTCCTGGATGCCGAAGCAGTCCATGCTTCGCAGCACCGCACTGGCATTATGGGGCTGGAAAATGTTTTCCAGTGCCACGGCAATATAGCGAGTCCGGTACGCCAGCACCCGTTCAAACCCGTCGAGCCGGCTCTGGGTGGCAAAACCGGACAAGTACCCTATTAATTGTTTTTTAAGGTTTTTATCCACAGCCCTATATATCCGCAGGAATTTGCAAATATGCAAATATAAATTCGAAGCACGAAATCCGAAATCCGAAACAAATTCAAAATCCGAATACCA
>JBKHJS010000020.1:0-28323 GCA_046537995.1 Desulfobacterales bacterium | reverse complement strand
TAAGCCTGAACCAGCATAACAACAACCTGATAATGATTCACCGGAAATTGCTGTGCAGGCCCCTGCGGATTTGACAATTCGGATAAAACCGGATACTTTCGAAATATTGTTTCATCCGCGGCTTGGGCCGGCGGCGGTTCAAGCATTTTCATAAAGACAACCGGATGGATTTTATGGAGTTCCTTGAGAACAAGCGTATCATCCTTGGCGTAACCGGCGGGATTGCATGCTACAAGAGCGTGGAGCTCATGCGGCATCTGCAGCGGGCCGGGGCCGACGTGCGGGTGGTCATGACCCGGAATGCCGGCTGGTTTGTGGGACCGTTGACGTTTGAAGCCATATCCGGTCATCCGGTATTCACGGACATGTTCGACTCAAACCGGGACGAACCCATGCGGCATATTTCCTGGGCTGAAAATGCCGATGCAGCGGTGATTGCACCGGCAACCGGCAACATTATCGGCAAGCTGGCCAACGGGCTCGCTGATGATGCCCTGAGCACCCTGATGCTGGCGGTGACCGCGCCAAAATTGATCTGCCCGGCCATGAACACGCACATGTATGAAAACCGGGCCGTGCAGAGAAACCTGGAGCAGCTCGAGGCCGATGGCTATATCATTGTGGAGCCCAGTGCCGGCGAACTGGCCTGCAAGGCGGTGGGGCCGGGAAGGCTGGCTGATCCGGAGCGGATCTACAGCCGGATCGTAGATGTTTTTCTGCCCAATGATTATTTCGGCAAAAAGGTGGTGGTCACAGCCGGCCCCACCAGGGAACCCATGGACCCGGTTCGTTTTATCAGCAACCCGTCATCCGGGAAAATGGGATATGCCCTGGCCCGGGCCGCGGCAGGCAGGGGCGCGCACGTGATCCTGGTATCCGGACCCACCGAGATTGAAGTTCCGGACCGGATTCACCATGTCCGGGTGGAAACCACGCAGGAAATGGCTGAAGCCGTGTTTGCCGAGGCAGACAGCGCGGACATGATCATCAAGGTGGCTGCCGTATCCGATTACCGGCCCGTGGAAGTTGCCCGGCACAAGGTCAAGAAGGGCCGGCAACGCATGACCCTGGAGCTTGAAAAAACCACCGACATCCTGGCGACACTGGCAGAGCGCAAGCGGGCCGGGCAGATCCGGGTCGGGTTTGCCGCCGAGACCCGGGACCTGGAAGAAAACGCCACTGCAAAGCTGGCGGCCAAGAAACTCGACATGATTGCCGCCAACCTGATCGGCGGTGCGGATTCCGGATTCCGCTCAGACACCAACCACATCCGGCTGTTTTACAAGGACGGCAAGTCCGAGCAGCTGCCGTTAATGGACAAGGAAGCCGCAGCACACGTGCTGCTCGACAGGATCATTACTCTGGAAACCGCCTGAATGCGGAAGGATTTGGCATGGGGACAGTAAATCCCGGATCCTGTGCACAGATGCTTGACGAGGTCAGGCAATACCTGTGCTTTTTAAATGACATCGGGTGCACCGGGATCGGCCCGGGCCCAACGGGCCGGCAGATCGCAGAACAGTGGAAAATTGCAGGTGCGCAGACATCCGGCGGCCTGGAAGAGATAAAAGAAGGCATCGGCGCCTGCCGGCGGTGCCGCCTGGCAGATGAACGCCGTGCCGTGGTTTTCGGGCACGGCAATCCCCGGGCCAGGCTCATGTTTATCGGCCCTTTTCCGGAGGCCGAAGACGAGCAGGCCGGCATTCCATACAGCGGAGAAGCCGGGGCTTTGCTCACGCGGATTATTGAGGCCATCGGGCAGAGCCGGGAATCCGTCTACATTAGCCATGCGGTCAAATGCCGTCCGCAATCCGACCGGGTGCCGGATAAATTCGAAGCCCGGGCCTGCCGGAAGCACCTGGAGCTGCAGATTCAGGCGGTATCCCCCGAAGTGATCTGCCTGCTCGGCGGGTTTGCCGCTCAGGCCCTTTTACGGACCGAGTCGCCAATATCCCGCATCCGGGGAGAGTTTCAGGAGTACCAGGGCATTTGCGTGATGCCCACCCACGAACCCGCCTATCTGCTGGTCAATCCTGAGGCCAAAAGGGCGGTATGGGAGGATATGAAAAAGGTCATGGCGCGTATAAGTCATTAAATATTCATTGACATCGCAAAAACATATATTTTAAATACAAGGATTGACTTTATATAGGATTGCGGGGGCATCGACCTCCGCTTTGTATTTTTGGCAATCCTTGAAAATCAACGGAGATGAGAGCAAGCCATGGGAAAAAAGGAAAAGCAGACCAAGGAAAAGCCGCTGGAGAAAATGACCGCTTCTGAGTTGCGGCATATGGCCATCAATCTGCCGGAGATCACCGGCGCCTCCGGCATGAACAAGACCGAACTGATCAAGGCCATTAAAAAAGTCAAGGGGATCGAAGACACCGGCCGGAAAAAACAGTCGGATGTTTCCGTGCGCGAGATCAAGGAAAAGATCCGGGAGCTTAAAAAACAACGGCAGGCCTGTCTTGAACAGGACGACAAGAAGATGGCCGACATTTACCGGCGCCGAATCAGTCGCTTGAAGAAGAAAACCCGGCGTGTGGCATAATCCAGACATGCAGACATGAAAATCGATCCAGCTTTTCTGGCATTTGACATCGACGGGGTGGTGGCAGACACCATGTCCTTGTTTCTGGCGATTGCCGATAAGGATTTCGGCATCAGCCATATCCGCTATGAGGATATAACGGACTACGATCTGCGGCAGTACGATGGTGTTGATGAAGCCGTGATGTGGGAGATTATCCTCCGGATCCTGGAGGGCAAATACGCACTGCCGCTTTACCCGATCGCTCACGCCCCGGAAGTGCTACAGCGCATCATTGGCAGTCGCCGACCGATGCTTTTTGTCACCGCCCGGCCGGCGGGAGACCATATTGCCGAGTGGCTGTGCAGTGTGCTGGATGTAGCGGCCGATTGCCTTGACGTGGTGGCCACCGGGTCATTTGAGGATAAAACGGAAGTGCTGGCCGAGCGCAACATCTCCCACTTTGTGGAAGACCGGCTGGAAACCTGTTACCTGCTTGCCGAAGCCGGTATTCAGCCGATTGTATTTTCGCAGCCGTGGAACCGGAAAAAACATCCGTTTCCGGAGGTCAGCAGCTGGCTGGAACTCGAAGCCATGATCGCGCTGGAATGACTGCAAATGCCGTAACAGAGCTGATCGATTCATTCGTGGATTACCTGGCCGCTGAAAAAGGGTATTCCGATCACACCTGCCGGGCTTATGCCAGGGACCTGAAGGATTTTTTGACATACTTTGTCGCCAACCGGAGCACAGCCACCACAAGAGATTCGCAGGAAGCGGAAACAGATACAGATCCGGGGCAATCCTCCGGCATCGAGCAGGTCAGTGCCCTGGTGATCCGGAGCTACCTGGGGCTGCTTTATAAGCAGAAAATCAAGAAGACCTCGATTGCCCGGAAGTTGTCTGCGATCCGGTCCTTTTTCAACTTCCTGGAAAAACACCGGGTGATCTCCGAGAACCCGGCTGCCTCGGTGCTCACACCCAAGCAGGACAAACCGGTGCCCAACTACCTGACCGTGGATGACATGTTCCGGCTGATTGATTCGGTATCCGATCAGACGCTGTCGGGAAAACGCAACCGGGCGATCCTGGAAACGCTTTACTCCACGGGCATTCGGGTTTCCGAGCTGGTGGGGCTTGACGTGGAGGACATCGATTTTGACCAGCGGATTGTACGCGTGCTGGGCAAGGGCTCAATTGAGCGGATCGTGCCGATCGGTGAGAAGGCGCTGAAGGCCGTCCGGGTTTATCGGGAGGATTTGTACGGCAACAGTGCGAAGACGCCGGATATATGGAAAGGGCCGCTTTTTTTGAATAAAAACGGCGGCCGCCTGACCGTGCGATCCGTTGCCCGCATGCTCGAGCAGGCGGCCCGGGCAGCCGGCCTGAGCATGCCGGTTTCTCCGCATGACCTGCGCCATACCTTTGCCACGCACCTGCTGGACGCCGGCCTGGATCTTCGGATGGTCCAGGAGCTTCTGGGGCACAGGCAGCTTTCCACGACCCAGAAATATACGCATGTCAGCATTGATCGGCTGATGGCCGCCTATGACAGCGCACATCCCAGGAAATAAGGAAAGGCACGACATTTATGGCGGATTTTCACGGAACGACCATACTGGCGGTCCGGTACGACGGCAGGGTTGCCGTGGCCGGCGACGGCCAGGTCACTTTAAACAATGCGGTGATCAAGCACCAGGCCAGAAAAGTCAGGCGGATATATAATGATCAGATCGTTGTGGGTTTTGCCGGCGCCACTGCAGACGCTTTAAACCTTTCCGAGCGGCTGGAAGGCAAGCTGGAGCGATACAACGGCAACCTGATCCGGGCGGCCGTGGAGCTGGCCCGGGACTGGCGCACCGACAAGTACCTGCGGCGTCTGGAGGCGATGATGATCGCGGTGGACGCCGCCCAGATGCTGTTGATATCCGGCAATGGTGATGTGATCGAACCGGACGAGGGGATTCTCGGCATCGGATCCGGCGGGGTGGCGGCGCATGCCGCGGCTACCGCGTTGATCAGGCACGCCGGGGGCCTGCAGCTCAAGGCTTCTGATATTGTTCGCCAATCCATGGAGATTGCCGCCGGATTGTGCATATACACGAATCACGAGTTCGTGGTGGAAGAAATATAAAAACGGATAGAATACAACGCTTATGAGTGATTTAAAACCATCGCAGATCGTGGAAGAACTTGATAAATATATTATCGGCCAGCATAACGCCAAGCGCTCTGTTGCCATTGCGCTTCGCAACCGCTGGCGCCGGCGCCAGGTGGATCCCGAGCTGCGCGATGAGATTGCGCCGAAAAACATCATCCTGATCGGTCCAACCGGCGTGGGCAAAACCGAGATTGCGCGTAGACTGGCCAACCTCACGGATTCGCCCTTTTACAAGGTCGAGGCTTCAAAGTTCACGGAGGTCGGATACATCGGCCGGGACGTGGAATCCATGATCCGGGATCTGCTGGAGCTGACCATAAACATGCTCAAGGCGCGCGAGCAGGAGGCTGTACAGGGCAAGGCCCGGGAAATGGCAGAAGAACGGATACTGGATCTGCTTTTGCCGGATTCCGGAAGCCGCGGCACCCGGCAGCAGCCTTCCCAGGACGAAACCGGGAGCACGGATGACTCCGGCCTTGAGTACTATGCGCCGGAAAAGCCGGCAGCTTCTTCTGAAACGCGGGAAAAGCTCCGGCGCATGCTTCGCGACGGCAGGCTCGACAACCGGGAAGTCGAAATTGATGTTTCTGATCGTTCTTCATCGCCCATGGTGGAAATTTTTTCCAATACCGGCATGGAAGAGATGGGAATCAACTTTAAGGATATGCTCGGCAGCATGATGCCGCGGGGATCTTCCCGCAAAAGGCGTGCCACAGTGGCCGAGGCCATGGAGATACTGGCCCAGGAAGAGGCCCAGGGACTTGTGGACATGGACAAGGTGACCCAGGAGGCCATTGAAAAGGTGGAGCAGTCCGGCATTATTTTTCTTGATGAAATCGACAAGATTACGGGAAAAGAGGGCGGACAGGGTCCGGATGTCTCCCGGGAGGGCGTGCAGCGCGACATGCTGCCCATTGTGGAGGGCAGCACGGTCAATACCAAGCACGGGCCGGTCAAGACGGATCATGTCCTGTTTATCGCTTCCGGGGCGTTTCACACCAGCAAGCCCTCGGACCTGATTCCAGAGCTCCAGGGCCGTTTTCCAATTCGCGTGGAGTTGGATTCCCTGTATAAGAATGATTTCATCAGGATTCTCACGGAACCGAAAAACGCGCTGCTGCTCCAGTATGTCGCCCTGCTGCGCACCGAGGGAATGAAAGTGTCTTTTGCAGATGAAGCCGTCGAGGAGATCGCCGGGTTTGCAGAAACCGTGAACAACCAGACTGAAAACATCGGTGCAAGGCGGCTTCATACGTTAATGGAGCACCTTTTGGAAGATATCCTGTTTGACGCCCCGGATATTGATCAAAAGAAACTGGAGATCGACCGGGCGTTTGTGGAAGAACGGCTCCGGGACGTAAAAGAGGACCAGGACCTGAGCCGTTATATCCTGTAGAAAGGAATCCGGGCGAATCATGACACCCAATGTTGCCGACATACTCATCGAGGCCCTGCCGTATATCCGGTTTTTTTCCGGTATGACCCTGGTGGTCAAATACGGCGGTCATGCCATGGTCGATGAGCAGCTCAAGGAGGATTTTGCCCGGGATATCACGCTGATGAAGTTCATCGGCCTGCACCCGGTGATTGTCCACGGCGGCGGTCCCCAGATCAACAGCGTGCTCGAGCGCATGGGCATCAGCCCGCGGTTTGTACGCGGCATGCGCTTTACCGACCAGGAGACCATGGACGTGGTGGAAATGGTGCTCGGCGGAAACGTCAATAAGTCCATCGTTGCCCAGATCAGCCGCCAAGGGGGAAAATCCGTGGGCCTGACCGGTAAGGACGGCGGGCTGATCCAGGCAGAAAAACTACAAATCATGCATCAGCCGGATGAAAACAAGGCACCCGAGATCATTGATCCAGGGCTGGTGGGCAAGGTGACCCGCGTGAATGCGGAATTGATCCGGACGCTTTCCGGCCAGGGTTTTATTCCGGTGATCGCCCCGGTCGGGGTGGGCGCGGCCGGCGAGACCTACAACATCAACGCGGACCTGGTGGCGGCCAAGGTCGCCGGGGAACTGGCCTCGGGACGGCTGATTTACCTGACTGACGTGGATGGCCTGATGGATACGGAGCAAAACCTGATTTCCTCTGTGGACACGGAAACGGTCAAGCAGATGATTCAGGCGGGAACGATTTCCGGCGGCATGATCCCCAAGATCGAATACGCACTCGATGCGCTGAAAAACGGGGTTGAAAAGGTCCAGATCATCAACGGCACCCGGCGTCATGCCCTGCTTCTGGAACTTTTCACTGACCAGGGCGTCGGCACCCAGGTAACCACATAGGCGGGAAAAATGAACGAACAATACATCGAAAGAGCCAATAAAGTGATTGCCAATACCTACAACCGTTTTCCGCTGGTAATCAAGCGGGGACGCGGCTGTACCCTGTGGGATGCGGATAATAACGAATATACGGATTTCGTGGCCGGTATTGCGGTGTGCAACCTCGGGCATGCCAGCCCGGAAATTTCCCGGGCCTTGAGGCTGCAGGCCGATAAGCTCTATCACGTCTCCAACCTGTACTATACGGTCCCGCAGATTGATCTTGCCGAGTGGCTGGTTGCGCGTAGCTTTGCAGACCGGGTGTTTTTCTGCAACAGCGGCTCAGAGGCAAACGAGGCTGCCCTCAAGCTGGCGCGCAAGACCTTTTTCGACAAGGGTGAAACTCAGCGCTGGCGGGTGGTGGCCATGGATCAGTCGTTTCACGGCCGCACCTTTGCCGCGCTTTCGGCAACCGGCCAGAAGAAGGTGCGCGAGGGGTTCGAGCCGATCCTGGAGGGATTCGACTTCGTGCCGTTTAATGACATGGAAAAGCTCGAGGCAGCTGTCACGGACAAGACATGCGCGGTGCTCGTGGAGCCGGTCCAGGGCGAAGGCGGGGTTCTATGCGCCGATTCGGGCTATCTCGAAGAGGTGCGCCGGCTTTGCGATGAAAAAGGCATTCTCCTGATATTTGATGAAATCCAGACAGGCATCGGCAGGACCGGCAAATTGTTCGCCTATGAGCATTTCAATGTCAGGCCCGATATCATGACCCTGGCCAAGGCCCTGGGCAACGGTCTGCCCATCGGTGCCATGCTGTGTACGGAAGCGGCTTCCAGGGCTTTTACACCCGGAACGCACGCTTCTACCTTCGGCGGGACGCCGGTGATTACGGCAGCCGCGCGCGAAGTGCTCAAGATCATCGAGGAGGAAAACATCCTCGGGCACTGCCGGGAAGTGGGCCAATATTTCAAGTCCCAGCTGCTGTGGCTCAAGGACCGGTACCCGGAGATCGAGGAAGTACGGGGCATCGGCCTGATGCTGGGCATGAAACTTTCGGGAAAAGGCCCGCCCATTGTTGAGGACTGCATGAAAAAGGGATATCTGATTAACTGCACCCAGGAAAACGTGTTGCGGTTTGTTCCGCCGCTGGTGATCACCCGGGAGGAAGTTGACGGCCTGATTCAGTGCCTTGACGAAATTTTTACCGAAAGAAGCGATAAAAAAACCTTCTGAGAGGATACATTGAAAAAGGATATACTGACGCTGGCCGATCTGGCGGCTTCTGATTTCGATCATCTGTTTTTCCGCGCCGCTGAGCTCAAACACCGAAGAAAACAGGGCGTTTCCGACCCCTGCCTGGCGGGCAGAACCATCGGCCTGATTTTTGAAAAAGCCTCCACCCGCACGCGGATTTCCTTTGAGGCCGCCGCAGCCCAATTGGGCGGCACATCGCTGTTTATCAGTTCCGCAGACACCCAGCTTGCCAGACAGGAGCCCATTGCAGATACGGCCCGGGTGCTGGAGCGTTATTTGGACGCCCTGGTGCTGCGGACCTATTCCCAGGAAATGCAGGCCGAATTTGCCCGGATCGCCTCGATCCCCGTAATCAATGCCCTGACTGATACTTACCATCCCTGCCAGGTGTTAAGTGACCTTATGAGCGTAATCGAGTTCAAGGGCGGATACCGGGGCATCAGAGTCGCCTGGGTGGGCGACGGCAACAACATGGCCCATTCCTGGATCAATGCCGCTGCCGTGCTGGGCTTTGAACTGGTCCTGGCATGTCCGGAGGGATATATGCCGGAGGCGGCAATCGTGGAGCGTGCCCGGAGCCGGGCCGGCAATAAAATCCGGGTGGTCCATGACCCGGCAGAAGCCGTGGAAAACGCGGACGTGGTCAATACGGATGTGTGGGCCAGCATGGGGCAGGAAAGCGAGGAGGAGACCAGGCGAGCGGTGTTTGCGCCTTTTCAGGTAAACCGCGAGCTCATGGCACGGGCTGCAAAAGATGCCATTGTAATGCATTGCCTGCCGGCGCACAAGGGCGAGGAAATTACCGAGGAAGTCTTTGAATCAAGCCAGTCCGTGGTCTGGGACCAGGCGGAAAACAAGATGCATATGCACAAGGCGATACTGGAGATGCTGATCATCGGGCAATCCTAAGACAACAGGAGAAACGATTTTGGGAGAAAATATCAATAAAGTGGTTCTGGCTTATTCCGGCGGCCTGGACACGTCCGTGATCTTGAAATGGCTGGCTGAAACCTATGACTGCGAGGTGATAGCGTTTGCCGCGGATATAGGCCAGGGCGAGGAGCTCGACCCCATCGAGGACAAGGCGAAAAAGACCGGGGCGACTGCAGTCTATATAGATGACCTGAAGGAAGAATTCGTATCCGACTACGTGTTTCCGGCGTTCCGGGCCAATGCCATCTACGAGGGCCAATACCTGCTGGGCACTTCCCTGGCCCGGCCCCTGATTGCCAAACGGCAGATTGAAATCGCGCATGCGGAAAGCGCCGAAGCGGTCAGCCACGGCGCTACCGGCAAGGGAAACGACCAGGTGCGCTTTGAGCTCAGTTATTACGCCATTGATCCGCATATCAAAGTGATCGCCCCCTGGCGCGAGTGGGACCTGAATTCCCGCACCGCGCTGATGGCTTTTGCGGAAAAGCACGGCATTGCCGTGACCTCCACGAAAGAAAAACCCTACAGCACGGACCGCAACCTGCTGCATATCAGCTACGAGGGCGGCATCCTGGAAGATCCCTGGAACCCGCCGCCCGAGGACATGTTTCTGCTGACGGTCTCGCCAAGACAGGCCCCGGATGAGCCCGAAGCTGTTGACATCACGTTTGATCAGGGAGACCCGGTGGCCGTTAACGACCAGACCCTGTCGCCCGCCGCATTGCTGGCGGAACTCAACCGGCTGGGCGGCCGCCACGGCATCGGCCGGGCCGATATCGTGGAAAACCGGTTTGTGGGAATGAAATCCCGCGGCGTATACGAGACCCCCGGCGGTTCCATTCTCCGTACCGCCCACATGGCCATGGAATCGATTACCATGGACAGGGAGGTCATGCACCTGCGCGATTCCATGATCCCGCGCTATGCGGAAATGATCTACAACGGGTTCTGGTTCGCCCCGGAACGCGAACTGCTGCAATCCATGATGGACCAGGCTCAGAAGAATGTCTCCGGCGTGGTGCGGATGGAACTCTACAAGGGCGGCTGCCGGGTGCTGGGCCGCAAATCCGTGCATTCCCTGTACAGCGCGGATTTTGCAACCTTCGAGGATGACACGGTGTACCGGCAGGCGGATGCCGAAGGCTTTATCCGGTTAAATGCCCTTCGGCTCCGGATTCGCAACCTGATGGAAAAGTCGGCACGGGGGTAGGCGCATGGGTGAAAAACCCTGGGACGGCAGGTTTTCCGAGCCCACGGACAAGGCGGTGGAGGCCTTTACCTCTTCCATGGCAGTGGATCGGCATTTGTACCACTATGATATTGACGGCAGCATCGCCCATTGCCGGACCCTGGCCCGGGCCGGGGTGATTGCGCAATCCGAAGCAGAAGAATTGGTGGCCGGACTGGAAAAAGTGCGCCAGGAGATTTCCCGCGGAGAAGTGGTGTTTTCAGATAGGCTTGAAGACATTCACATGCACGTGGAAGACCGGCTGGCCGCCCATGTCGGCGCGCTTGCCCGCAAGCTGCATACCGCAAGAAGCCGAAACGACCAGATTGCACTGGATGCGCGGCTGTACTTAAAAGCAGAAACCCGGGGCATCATTGTACAGCTGCGCGCATTCCGACACGCGCTGGTGGATCTGGCAGAGGCCAACATGGACGTGGCAATGCCCGGATACACCCACCTGCAGCGGGCCCAGCCCGTATTGTTTTCCCATCACGCAATGGCCTATTACGAAATGTTTGCCCGGGATACCGGCCGCTTTTGCGATGCCCTGGAGCGAATGGACGTGATGCCGCTTGGCAGTGCTGCGCTGGCAGGCACCACCTACCGGCTGGACCGGGCGTACACGGCCCGGCTGCTCGGATTTTCAAAGGTCTCGGAAAACAGTATGGACGCGGTGTCCGATCGGGATTTCATGCTCGAATTCATGTCCGCGGCCAGCATCTGCATGACGCATTTATCCCGGCTGTCCGAGGAACTGGTGCTCTGGTCTTCTGCGGAATTCGATTTCGTGGACCTGCCGGATGCGTTCTGCACCGGAAGCAGCATCATGCCGCAGAAAAAAAATCCCGACATCCCGGAGCTGGTGCGGGGAAAAACCGGCCGGGTATTCGGCGGGCTGGTCAACCTGCTGACCCTGATGAAGTCGCTGCCCCTGACCTATAACCGGGACATGCAGGAAGATAAAATCCCGCTCATGGACGCGGTGGACACCCTGAAGGCGTGCCTGGATATCTATATCCGCATGACGCCGAATATCCGGGTGAAGTCCGGGGTTACCGCACGGGCGGCGGACCGGGGGTTTCAAAACGCCACGGACCTGGCAGACTACCTGGTTGCAAAGGGTATGGCGTTTCGCGAGGCTCATGCATGCGTGGGCAAGGCCGTGGCCCGGGCACTGGATTGCCACAAAGAACTCCATGAGCTGAGCCTGGCGGAACTGCAGCAGTTTTCCGGGAAAATCGGCGAGGATGTGTACGAAGCCCTGTCTGTTGAGCAGATGATTGACCGGCGCCGGGTCTTTGGCGGCACTGCCCGGGAAAATGTTGCAGCGGCCGTCAAAAAGGCAAAACAGCGCCTGGAAGCCGAACAGCGGGAAGGGCAGTGATTTATGAAAAGCCTGCAGACCCTGGCTGTGTACCTGTTTCTGGCAATGCTTCTGGCAGGCGCCGGGGCGTGCGGCAAAAAGGGGTCCCCTGTGGCGCCGCAGCCGCCGCAGATTCCTGCAGTGGAAAATCTGGGGGTTGCCAGGGACGATTCAGCCCTTATATTAAGCTGGTCTGTGGCAGAAGCAGGAAAACAAGGGGATGCAGCACTGGCAGGTTTTTTTGTGTATCTGGCAAAAACCCCCATTGCAACGGATTGCCCGGAATGCCCCCGCCGGTATGAAAAAATCGGCCGGGTGGCCCGGCAGGAAGGCCGTGTATCCACCGAAACCTGGCAGTTCCGGGATCGGCCCGAGCCCGGGTACGTGTACCGGTATCAGGTACGGTGCTACAATCGCAGCGGGGCGCAGGGCGAGCCTTCCAATACGGTAAAATACGTCATGGCCCGGGATGGAGCAAATGCCGGTTCCAGGTAAAAACATACATACCGCCTACCTTGCGGTGGGCGCCAATCTCGGAGACCGGATCGCGGGCTGCCGGGAGGGGGTTATGCGGCTTGCGGAAAGAGGGGATGTGGAAATTGTGCATCATTCCCCGTATTATTACACTGAGCCCGTGGATTATGCGGACCAGCCCTGGTTTGTCAACGCAGTGTGCCGCGTTCACACGTGCCTGGCCCCGCGGTTCCTGCTGGGACGCCTGAAAGCAGTGGAGGCAACAGCCGGCAGAAATTCCGGCGCCGTCCGGTTCGGGCCCCGGGTGCTTGATCTGGACCTGATTTTTTACGATCAGGCCGTGATGCAAACCCGGGACCTGGTTGTTCCGCATCCCAGGATGCATCAAAGGGCCTTTGTGCTGCGGCCTTTGTATGACATTGCCGCAGACCTGGTGCACCCGGTTTTCCGGACCTGTATCCGCGAAATGCTCAATGATCCCGAAGTTGCCGGGCAGGCGTGCTTTCGCGTTGAGGACGAAGCGTTCTGCGCAACAGCGACCGGTCGGACAGCGGCCGGTTGTGAAACAATCGGAAACAGCTTGTATAAAAGAAAAGGAGTTTGAAATGAAGTTTTTTATTGATACGGCCAACGTGGATGAGATCCGGGAAGCCAATGAGATGGGTATGGTTGATGGCGTGACCACCAATCCTTCGTTAATTGCCAAGGAAGGCCGCGATTTCAAGGAGATTATCCAGGAAATCTGCCGGATTGTTGACGGCCCGATCAGTGCTGAAGCCATAAGCCTGGACGCCAAGGGCATGATCGAGGAAGCCCGGGACCTGGCAGCGATTCATAAGAACATCGTGGTCAAGATTCCCATGACCATCGAGGGCATGAAAGCCGTTCGTACCCTTTCAGCCGAAGGCATCGGCACAAACGTTACCCTGGTGTTCTCGCCGCTTCAGGCATTGATGGCGGCAAAAGCCGGGGCCACGTTTGTCAGCCCGTTTGTTGGCCGCCTGGATGATCTTTCCCAGGACGGCATGGAACTGGTGGAGCAGATCGTCAATATTTATGACAATTATGGGTATCAGACCGAGGTGATTGTCGCCAGCATTCGCAACCCGATCCACGTGCTGGAAACCGGGCTGATCGGTGCGGATATCGCCACGATTCCGTTTTCCGTGCTAAAGAAGCTGGCTGCCCATCCCATGACAGACAAGGGGATCCAGGCCTTTCTCGATGACTGGGAAAAAGCCAAAAAATAATCCGGCCACCGTAGAGTGCCTCGTCCTGCATATGAAACGGGTGTGAATATGCTTTCAAACAGCAGAGAGATGTTTTCCCGCATCCTGAAAGATCCCAACAGCCTGACCCTGTTCCGGGTGGGAGCGGTGCCTCTTTTGATTGTGCTGCTTTTATTTGACAACCCGGCCTGCGGCCTGGTGGCCGCATTCGTGTTTTCCGTGGCCGCGATTACCGATTATTTCGACGGGTATATCGCCCGGCGCTACGGGCTGGTATCGAATCTCGGCAAGATGCTGGATCCGCTGGCAGACAAGCTGCTGGTTGCCTCGTCTCTGATCATGCTAACGGATCTTGGCCGTGTGCCGGCTTGGGCCATATGCATTGTTCTCGGCCGTGAGCTTGCAGTCACCGGGCTTCGCAGCGTGGTCACCGACCAGGGCGCGGATGTATCGGCTTCCATGCTGGGAAAGTACAAGACCGGCTTTCAGATTGCAGCCATCATCCCCCTGCTGATCCATTATTCATACTTTGGCATCAATTTCCACGCGGTGGGCATGCCCCTGTTCTGGGTCGCCCTTGTCATTACCCTGTGGTCGGGGGCGGATTATTTTGTTCGTTTGTGGAAGCATGTTTATGCGGATACCGCAGATAATGGGTAATTGCGGATCAGGTGCTGGTGCACCAAGAGGCGATGCAATTTTTTATTGACAACAAAATGAAAACCCCTTATTAGTAGTGGCGAAATAAAGATGAGCGGGAATAACTCAGTGGTAGAGTGCAACCTTGCCAAGGTTGAAGTCGCGAGTTCGAATCTCGTTTCCCGCTCCATTTTTATTTTTGGACCCTTTATTTTTGAGGCGGCATAGCCAAGTGGTAAGGCAGAGGCCTGCAAAGCCTTTATTCCCCGGTTCGAATCCGGGTGCCGCCTCCAGATTTTCTGTCTGATCCGTGGGTATAAAAGGGCCTTGGCTAAATGGTCAGGGCTTTTTTTGTTTCATACCTGCTAAACCCCATGCATACCGCATTTCCCCAATCTCCTCTAATCCGGGATGTCTTTTGTCTATTGAATCGGAATCGGTATCGCTCTCAGAATCGAAAAAAATCGGATACGCGCATGACACTGAATTTTCCTTTATTTGTCGGTACTGGGTCCATATTCCGTCACAAGGGATTTGTTTAGTTCGGGATTGATAAACAGTGTTTTTTTTCGTATACATGAACAAGGAAAAGCTTTTCAGGCAACCTGGAATTCGGCAATAAGGAGGGATTTCATGAAAGTTCGAATTTTATTTGTGCTGGCGGGGCTTCTTGGGATGCTGCTGACCGTTCAGCCACTGCAGTGGACCGGTAATGCAGGTGCTGGGCAGACCCGGATGCATGCTGCAGCTGAGCAAAAAGCGGAAAGCGGCTCCGAAAGTTTGAGTCAAGCTGAAAAACTGGAAGAAAAAGTCAAGGAGCTTCGCAGCCGGACCGATGCGCTCCTGGAAGAAGGCAACCTGCAGGATTTGAAAGAGGTTATCGAACTCTATGAGCAGGAGCTGGCATCTCATCCCGACAATTTTGAGTTCAACTGGAAGTGCGCAAAGGCATGCCGCTTGTATGGCGACTTGGCCAAGAGGGTGGAAAAACAGGAGTGGAAAGACATTTGCGCCGAGTACGGCGAAAAGGGCATGAAGTATGCGAAAAAGGCCATTGAACTGGAACCCGACAAGCCCAACGGGTATTACTACTACGGACTGTGCGTGGGCACCTATTCAGACGGTGTCGGGCTGATTACCGCCCTTCGGGAAGGGCTGAAGGACAAGACCCAGAACAACCTGGAAAAAGCCTATGAGATAGACAAGCATTTCGAGAACGGCGGCCCCATCGTGGCTGTTGGCCGGTTCTGGCAGATCGTGCCGTGGCCCTACAAGGACGAGGAAAAGGCCATGGAATATTACCGTGAATATCAGGAAACCGAGCACTATGAGACTGCCGAAGAGGTAAACGCCCGTGTATACATGGCAGAGGTCCTTATGGACAGATGGGGCAGCGATCCCAAGGAAGAGGCACGGCAGCTTTTAAATGAAGCCATTGAACTTACCGATGATCCGTACTGGGAAGAGCGGGCAAAGGAAATGCTGGCAGATCTTTGATGAATCCTGCCGCCCGGACGGTACGATGATCGCGACGCACACATTTCGATCCCGGCGTGATGCCGGTCGGCACAGACACCGGATTTTGCGGGTTGGCTATCAAACGGGCTTGTTTGCCGGATTGTTCTGCTTTTGTTCAGTTTTCCCGGATCCGGTCTTCTTTTTCTTGTAGCAGATCCGGTCTGATCGCACAAAAGCGCAGAGGTTCGGGTTGTTGTATTCCTTGCAGTTTAACGGGTTGTACAATGGACATTCCGGATGAGTCTGCATCATAACGCCTTCGATGGCCTCTTATATTGAGTTTTTCTTGATATATAACATAACTGAATGCAGTTCACAAGCCTTGATTTCTGTCCCGGCCGGGATGTCACCGGGATTTGCGCGCAATCTTCCGGAGAATCCCTTTGACAATCCGATAGCATGATGCCATATTATAACATTTATGTGTGGCAGCAGTGATGCTGCTTTCTGCGTATGCATGATCACAGGCACCAAGGGCACAAGGTCTTTGTAACCGCATAATATTGTGGGTTGACTGTCGGGGCCGTGCGCTTTGGGGCGGTAAACGGGATTTTTTCAAACACCTCCGCATGACTGAACAAAACCCCAAACAGGCGCTTTTGCAATCCAGCCGATCGCTGTGCGAACTGCTGGAGCGTGCTGAACGCGAGATTCCCGGTGCATCCGGGGATCTCTTTTCAGAATGGCACCGCTCCTGCCGGCGAAGCGAGCAGCGCCTCGATGATGACCTGCTTCGCATGGGCGTTGTCGGCACGATCAAGTCCGGCAAGAGCACTTTTATCAATGCATTGCTGGGCGGAGATTACCTGAAGCGGGGAGCCGGGGTGATCACTTCGATCGTGACCAAGGTCCGCCGGTCTGATTCTCTTCGGGCAGTGCTTACTTTCAAGTCGTGGGAGGAAATCAACCGGGAAATCCGGCAGGCCCTGAGCCTGTTTTCCTCCGGCAAATGGCGGAGTTCGGCAGAGCCGTTTGATCTTCGGCGTGATGCAGACCGGCAGGAGCTGTCCCGGGCACTGGAAAGCCTGGAGTCCAAGTATCTGATGAGCCGGGATTCACGCAGTTTCAGTGCGGTCCTGCTCAGCGCTTACCTGAAAGGCTACCCCCATGTCAAGGATCTGGTCACCGAGCACACGGAAATCGTAACGTACACGGGCCAGCGATTTTACGAGCATCAGGCCTTTGCCGGCAGTGAAGACATGTCGGTCTTTTTAAAGGATCTGTACCTGGAAATCGATTCCAATGATTCGGCCGGAAATATCGAAATTGCCGATTGTCAGGGCAGCGATTCGCCCAATCCGCTGCACCTTGCCATGATCCAGGATTACCTGCGCACATCGGATCTGATCATATACGTGATCAGCAGCCGCACGGGTATCCGCCAGGCAGATATTAACTTCATATCCATGATCAAGCAGATCGGAGGCATGGGCAATGTATTATTCGTTGTGAACTGCGATTTCAATGAACATGAGGACCGTTCGGATCTGGAGCGGGTGGTGGAAAAAATCCGGGCGGATCTTTCCCTGATGACCGATTCCCCGTCGGTATACACGTTTTCCTGTCTTTATGCACTCTTTGAGTCCCGGCGTCAATGGCTGACGGAAAAAGACGCGGCCCGCCTTTCCCAGTGGGAGAGTGAAACCTCCCTGGCTGCATTTTCAGACGCGGAAAAGGATCGTTTTGAATCCGATTTCCGGCATATGATTACCGAGCAGCGCTACAGTATTCTGCTTCGAAATCAGCTCCAGCGTCTGCGAACCACGGCTGCGGATTTCCACAACTGGCTGACGCTAAACCGGGAGATATTTTCCGCTGATGCAGACGGCGCCGGCGCGTTGATGAAACGCATCAAACAACAGCAGAAAAAAACCGAGAAGATCCGCTCCATGGTCAACAGCACGCTTTCCGGTGCGTCCCAGCAGCTGAAAAAGGAGACCAAGGGGTCTGTGGACCGGTTTTTCGATATTCGCCACGGGGAAATCGTCCCGGGAATACTGGATTTTATCGCCGGATACAACATCGCCTATGATCAATACCGGGAACAGCTTGCGGAAAACGGGTTTGCCGATACGCTGTTTGCGGTTTTCCAGAATTTCAAGGAACAACTGGATCGCTACATGGCCGAAACCGTAAATCCTCGCCTTTTCCGGTTTGCCCGGGAAAACGAATTCTATATCCAGGAGTATTTCGAATCCATCACCCGTCCCTATGAAACCATGGTGCGCGAAACCCTCGGGGAATTCCAGGACCAGGCCGGAAACCCGGGCAACCGGGCGAACGACCGCGAAGATTATTCCCGGGATGCCGGAGGCTCTCCGATTTCCCTGGATTCGGTGAAAAAAATCCATGCCATTGACCTGCCGGATGCCGCCACCACCCTTGCCTACAGCAGCAGCCTGAAAACCGAGGCTTTTGTGAAGCTCGGATATTACCGGTTTGTCCAGACAATGAAGCGCATGGCAAAGCGCGGGCAGGGCAGCGGTCATGCAGATATCTCTGCGCTGAAAAGCGGGGTGGCGAAAATGAAGCGGGAAACCGAGGCCACCATTGTGTTTCACTTTAAAAATTACCGGGAAAACCTGAAATTTCAGTATTTGTTCCGATTGATCGATTCCACTGCCCAGGAGTTGAACCAGTGGTTGGTCAACCGTTTTCAGACTTACAGCACGGATCTCAACCGGATCCGGGAGATGACCAACAGGGACCAGGCAGACAAGGAACAGGCACTGACAAGCATTGACGAGATCCTGGCCGGACTCGGAAATTTGGATGCGCAGCTGGGAAGTCTGCAGCACGATCTTCCCCCGGGCGGGAAATAGGACCTAAATTTAGGCAGGACAAAGGTTTACCGGCGTTTGTGCCGGCAGACGGCGAGGAGGAGGCAATGGGAAAAAACCGGGCACGCGTGGTGGCAGTGGCCAATGAAAAGGGCGGCGTGGGCAAGACCGCAATGGCGATCAACCTGGCAGCAGCGCTGGTAAAGATGGGAAAACGGGTTCTGCTGGTGGACATGGATCCGCAGCATAATGCCGGCAGCGGCCTGGGCGTTGAAGTCGATGAAAACACGGTTAATGCTTATGATTTGATGACGGATCCGGAAAATTATACATTTGCGGATGCGATTTGCCATACCCGATGGGAAGGCCTGGACCTGATCGCCTCGCATATCGATCTGTCCGGGGCCGAGGTGGAGCTTGTCGAGCAGGCGGGCCGTGAAAACCGTCTTAAAACAGCAATGCACGGAGCCGCGGAAAATTATGATGTCATCATAATGGATACCCCGCCAAGCCTTTCCCTGCTGACCATAAACGTGTTTGCCGCCTGCCGGGAAGTGCTGGTGCCCTGTCAGACCCAGCCGTATGCGTTTCGGGCCCTGGAAGACCTGTTTGACACAGTGGCATCTGTGCGCGAGGAGATTAATCCGGATATCCGTATTTCCGGCCTGGTTCCAACCTTTTATGACCGCCGGACCCGGGTGAGTCAAATGATCCTGCAGCGCCTGCAAAAAGATCCGCGCTACCGGGGCCTGGTATACGATACCGCTATCCGCACCAATACCACCATTGCTGCAAGCAGCGAGGCGGGCAAGCCGGTGGTGTTCTACCGCACTACCAGCAACGGGGCCCGGGATTTTATCGCCCTGGCAGAGGAGTTTGTTCGTCGGGCGCAGTAGCGATAGTCTAAGGATCATTTCTCCAGTTGTGCGAGCGCCTTCTGATAGACCGCTTCGCACGTGTCAAATGAAAAACCCCGCCGCCTGAGGTGTTCGTAGATTTTCTTTTTCAGATCAAAGGGTTCATGGTTTTTCCATTGCGCAAGTTTCGGGGCCACGGCCCGCCATGCGGGTTCGGCTTCCTGGAAGTCGGCCAGCATCTGGTCAATGATCGTTTCTTTGACGCCTTTCTGGAAAAGCTCGTGGCGAAGTGCGAATTCCCCCCGGGGGCGGTGCCGGCACCGGCTTTCAATCCAGGCGCGGGCAAATTCTTCATCATCAAGGTATTTGAAATCTTCCAGCTTTTTCAGGGTATCTGCAATAATTGACCCGGCAAATCCTTTTTTTTCCAGGAAACCACGTACTTCCTCCCGGCTGCGGGGCCGGAACTTCAGGTAGTGCATGGCCCGGGACAGGGCGTGCTCCCGCTGATCCTCGGTTTTCAGGTCTTCGATATCATCTGGCCCCAGGTAGCCGCCCACCGGCAATGACACGGCCAGCCGTTGTGAGACGGAAAATGCATAATCCGCGTCAATAAATACGTTGTATCGCTTTTTGTTTCGCTTTTGAGGGGTAATGGCGGTGATCCGGCCTTTCATGACTGTTTTTGGGAAAGGGGATCCGCGGTTTCAGCCGCTTCGGGGTTTTCGGTTTCAGGCTCCGGCCGGACCGTTTCGTCCCGGATGGGACTGGAAAGCCCGTCAAACACGGACTGGTCGGGTTTGATCCCGGCCAGTTCGTTTAATGCCTTTCGGACTTCCCGGGCGCCCTCAGCATAGATCCGGTGGACCCGCCTGTATTCGTTTTTAACCGTTTTGAGCGGAAAACGGCCCCCGGTTTTTTCAAGGTATCTGAGAACCACCGGCCTGATGACCTGCCAGGTATCCCTGCGGGTCTGGTTCTCAAGGGGGACGAGCCGGTCAATGTTTTTGAGGCTCCTGTTGTGGAGCACCCGTACAAAGAAACCCATGGGCCCCACGCGCCACAGGAATAAAAACAGCAGCAGCGCACCGATGCCCGCTGAAACCGAAATCGGATCGGTAAATCCGCCGAAAATCCCGGTCGACATTCCTGCCAAAACCGCGCCGCCGCCGCAAATCACGCCGAGCAGGCCGCCGATCAATCCCAGCTTGATGCGAAAATTTCGGAGCCGGGTCCGGTAAGCGACCATTGCCTCAAGAAGCTGATCTAGGCGTTCGGAGTGGGTTTCAATAAAGGATGCAAGATTGTCCAGCCGCCGGCGCGGCGCATCCAGGATACCCTCCTTGAGCTTTTTACGCTGGTTTTGCAGGTGATAGAGAAACCCGCGGGAATCTGGCTGGAATGAGTCGGTGTTTCCGGCCGCACGGGAGGAATAGGTAAGGTGAATCGGGGGAATGTCTTTTCTGCCGGTAATCTGGGAAAGATTCCAGCATAGCGTGCCATACACCTGAAGCAGGTCGCTTAATGATGCGCATTCATCAATGCGGTTGAGCACGAAAAGGACCCGGTCCTCAAAAGTGCGGGCCGATATGGTCTCCCGGAGACTGGTATGGGATTCCCTGACCGTGCCGGCCTTGTGCGGATCAAAGAGTACCAGGACCAGGTCGGCCAGTTGGGCCATATCCCCGATCACGTCCTGGTAGTCATACCCCCGGTCCCGCTCGGTGATCGAATCGAGCATTCCCGGGGTATCGATTAAGGCCAGGTTGCGCAAAAACGGGGAGTTGACTTTTTTGAGCCGGAAGTGCGAGGCGAATCTGTGCCCGTGCTTTTTTAAAATTTCAAAGGGGTAATCCGGGTCGTTTAGCAGGAACTTGCCGTCCCTTTCTTCCGTGACCCGGACGGGTTCGGCCTCCCCGGCCTCGTCGTCGTATGTGAGGATGGTAAAAGAGTCGTCTGTCGGGGCCTGCCCCACGGCCTGGATGTCAGCCCCCAGAAATTCGTTGATCAGGGTGGATTTGCCCGAGGAATAGTTTCCCACGACCAGTACCAGGGGACGCCACTTGATGGTACTTTCCAGGGCCACGTCGGCATATCCGTACTTCAGCGCTGCCGGGGAAAGGTATTCCCGGACCATTTCCACCATTTCCAGGCGCAACGAGTTGATGTAATTTTCCCGGTACATTTCCCGTCCTGTCATCGTGGGTAACAGATATAGCGCGCCGTTTTTCCGGGCGCCCGGACCTTGATCCCGCGAACAGCTCTGTTATACCTATCAGCAAAACGCGGTCGGGTCAAGTTTATGCAGCAGCCCGGGCAGGTTTAAAGTGCTTGAAAACTGAAGACTTTGCGGATAATGTGGGAAAAAATTTTCTTTTCCGAGGCTTTTGCGTAATGTCTTACGAAATATCCCGAAAATACATGGTATTTCTTATCCGGCTGCTGGTGATTGTCGTCACTGCCTATGTGATCGTTTTCACGCCGGCCGGAGAGGTAGACAAGTTCCGGGGATATGCGTTTATCGCGTTTTACCTGTTTACCAATCTGATCATGGCCTACATGCCGGACCGGTATTTCGAAGAAGGGCAGATCTTTTATTTTTTCGTGTTTTTTGACACCCTGCTCATTGTCGGGGGGATTTACGCAGCCGGACTGGTCGGCACGGATCTCTACCTGGCCTACTTTCTGATTCTTTGCCTGGCAAGCCTCAGCGCGCAATTCCGGTACCTGATGATCAATGTCATGGTGTTTATCGGGCTGTACGGCTGGTTTTTATATAAAAACGGCTACTTTTCCGGTGATATGGCGGTTTCTTATCTGCTGCGCCTGCCGTTTATCCTTGTCATTGCCATGTTTTACGGCTTTATTGTCACAACACTGCTTCGCGACCGGGAGCGCCGCTATCATGAAACCCAGGAACGCTACTGGCAGTTGTTTCAATCCTCGGATGTCTTTGTCTACACCGTGGGCCTGTTTGGCGAATACCTGTCTGCAAACCCCAAGCTGTATGAGGCCTACGGGTTTAGCGATGAAGTTTCCATGCTTGGAATGTCGTTTTCCCGCTTCCATGACGCCGAGGAAAATGAGGAATTTCAGTCCCGGCTGGATGCCGTGTTTGAGCAGGGGCGGCCGGTGCAGTATGAATCCTATGATTCTTATGTTCAGCAGTGGCTTTCTCATACATTGAGCCCGATTTTTGATCAGTCCCAGCGCAATGTTTTTGCTGTTGCGGTGGTTTCCAAGGACATCACCGAGCGGGTTCAAAAGGAAGAGGAACTGAAAAAGGCTTATGAAAAACTGCGCGAAACAAGGGACCAGTTGATTCAGAAAGACA
Source organism: Desulfobacterales bacterium (assembly GCA_046537995.1). Taxonomy (GTDB): domain Bacteria; phylum Desulfobacterota; class Desulfobacteria; order Desulfobacterales; family Desulfosalsimonadaceae; genus Desulfosalsimonas. The sequence goes on along the minus strand of JBKHJS010000020.1, from coordinate 5,747 downwards.
AGATGGCCGCTCTGGGCCGGCTGGCCTCGGGTGTGGCCCACGAGATTCGAAATCCCCTGGAAATCATCTCCATGGGGGTGGATTATCTGGAAAACGCGCTGCCTGCAGACAATCCGGATGCCGTCCGCTCCATAGAAAAGATTAACAGTGCCATTGACCGGGCCAATGACATTATCAACGACGTGCTCAAATTCTCCCGCAAATCCGGTTCCGTGATCGAGGCGGTGGATATCCGGGCGCTGGTGGTGGAAACCCTTTCCATGGCAGATCACCACATTCGAAAGCTCGGCGTGCATGTGGATCAGCAAATCCCTGAGTCTAGCATGCGGGTGGCAGGAAACCGCAATCTGCTCAGCCAGGTGCTGCTCAACCTGATTAACAACGCCACGGATGCCATGGCCGATGCAAGCACCCGGCAGCTGCAGGTCCGGGTATATACGCGCAAGGTCACCGAGGTGGGTTATAAAACCGGATACCGACGGGCCGATTATTTCAAGATGGGAGAGGAGATGGTGGTTGTGGAAATCGCGGATACCGGCCAGGGCATTGACGAAAACGACCTGCCCAAGATTTTCGAACCCTTTTTCACCACCAAGGAAACCGGCTATGGCACCGGTCTCGGGCTGAGCCTGGCGCATATGATCATGGACCGCATGCTGGGCACCATTGATGTAAGCAGCCGTCCCGGGGCAGGTACGACGTTTTACGTGAAGCTGCAGCCGGAAACGAAAATTCAGATGATCAAAGAGGCCGAATATGACGGACTTCAAAAAGAAGGTGCTGGTCATTGACGACGAGGAGGATTTCTGCTTCTTTGTCCGGGAAAACCTGACGAATTCCGGCAGATACGACGTAGTGATCGCCACCAACGGTTTGCGGGGCCTTGAGCTGGCCGAAAGCGAGGCGCCGGATATCATCCTGCTCGACATGGTGATGCCGGACATGGGAGGTGAGGAAATTCTGGAAAAATTGCGGGAAAACCGTCGAACCGCCGAAATTCCGGTGGTGTTTCTAACCGCCCTGGCCACCCGGCAGGACACCGGCAGCGCGATTTTTAAAAAGATCGGGGACTCGTATTTTATCGCCAAGCCGGTGCGAACCCGTGAATTGATTCAGGCCATTGACGGTTTCCTGGGCACAAATACGTAATGCCTGCCGTGTACATACCCGACGCTTACAGATATTCCATGTTTATCCGGACCTGCGTTGTTTTTTGTGTATTGATGCTTGGTGCCGCCGGACTGCCGGCGGAAATGGTCACAGATCATGCCGGCAGGCAGGTTGACGTGCCCGACAATCCCCGCCGGGTGGTGAGCCTGGCGCCCAGCATCACGGAGATCGTTTTTGCAGTGGACCGGGGCGATCGGCTGGTCGGGGTGACCGAATACAGCAATTACCCGCAGGAAGCCCGGGAAATCCCATCGGTGGGCTCATACGTGTACCTGGACCTGGAAAAGATCTTTTCTCTCAAACCCGACCTGTGCATTGCCATCAAGGACGGCAATCCCATCGGTGTGATCCGGCGGCTGCAGGAACTCGATATTCCGGTGTTTGCCGTAAATCCCCGGGATCTGGAATCGGTAATGACCGCGCTGTCCGATATCGGCACATTGCTCGGGGCGCAGGAAAAAGCCGATGAAGTGGTGGCAGACATGAAATCCCGGATAAGCCGGGTCAGGCAAAAAGTGGACGACGTATCCCACCGTCCGGGGGTTTTTTTCCAGATCGGGGTTTCTCCCATTGTTTCAGCCGGGAGTGACACCTTTATTCATGAATTGATTGTCGAGGCAGGCGGCCGAAACCTGGCTGCAGACAACACCGGGTACCCGCGCTATACCACCGAGGAGGTCCTGGCCCTGGCCCCGGAGATTATCGTCGTAACATCCATGGCCCGGGCGCAGATGTTTGACAAGGTCCTGAAAAAGTGGCAAAAGTGGGAGGATCTGCCAGCCGTGGCCCATGATCGCATTTACCTGGTGAATTCGGACTTGGTGGACCGTCCTTCACCGCGGCTGGTCAAGGGACTTGAAAAACTGGCCCGGCTGATACATCCGGAACTGTTTAAAGCGGATTGAGAAAACAACTGAGATGACCGGTGTATTCAAAAATATCGTCGCTGTTTCCGGCGTGCTGGTTGTACTGCTGGCAATATCCATATTCCTGGCCCTGAGCATGGGCTCATCCGGGGCCGGGTTTTCCACAATGGCACAGGCCGTACGAGATGCTTTTCACAGCGAAAGCATGATGCATGATATTGTCTGGAAGATCCGGTTTCCACGGGTGATCCTGGCCGCCCTGGTCGGGGCCACCCTTTCTTTGGGAGGGCTGGTTTTCCAGGCGCTTTTGCGCAATCCGCTGGCCGAGCCCTATATCCTGGGCATTTCCGGAGGATCCGCCATTGGCGCCATCATCGGGATACTGCTCGGCCTGGCGCGATTTCCCGGGGTGGGTATCCTGGCGTTTATCGGGGGCATGGCCACATTGTTTTTGGTGCTGGGTATTGCGGCCGGCCGGAGCGTGGCCAAAAAGGAGTCCCTGCTGCTGGCCGGGGTTATGGTCAACGCGTTTTGTTCTGCGGTGATCATGTTTCTGATTTCTTTGTCCCGTGATGCCAGGCTGCATAACATCATGTTCTGGCTCATGGGCGATCTTTCCTCTGCCAGTGCCGCTGAGGTGACGGCGCTGGGGTTCATGGTGCTGCCGTGTTTTGTATTGATCTTTTGGATGTCCCACCGGATGAACCTGCTGCTGATGGGCGGGGAAATGGCCCAGTCCATGGGGGTCAATGTCCGCTTGGTCTCCCTGACGCTGTTGGTGATCACCTCGTTTATGACTAGTGCCACAGTGGCCCAGTGCGGGCTGATCGCCTTTGTGGGACTGGTGATTCCCCATCTGCTGCGGCTGTTGATGGGCGCGGATCACCGGGTGCTGGTGCCGGCATGCATTTTCGGCGGGGGCGCCTACCTGGTAATCTGTGATCTTCTGGCAAGAGCCCTCCCGCGGCAGGGGGAGATGCCGGCCGGCGTGATTACCGCCATGGTGGGCGCGCCGGTATTTATTTTCCTGCTCAGAAGAAGGGGCGGTTCATGACAAAGGCCATCGAGATCAGGGGCGTTTATGCTTCCTACGGAGATCAGCCGGTGCTCGAGGCGTTGTCCTTTGCCGTGAACACGGCAGAATGCTTTATCGTGATCGGGCCCAACGGTTCGGGCAAAACCACTCTGATGAAACTGGCAACCGGCATTCACCGGCCGGATGCAGGAGAGATTTTCATCGGCGAAAGTCCGATCCGGAGCTATGGCAGAAAAGCCCTGGCCCGCAAGATGGCCTTTGTCCCCCAGCAGGTTCCCCTGGATTTTCCATTCCGGGTCTGCGACGTGGTGCTCTTTGGCCGAAGCCCCCATCTCGGGACCTTTGGACTGGAATCCGTGCATGACCGCACTCTGGCCGATCAGGCCATGGAATTCATGGAAGTCGGACACCTGGCCGATCGTCGGATGGATCAGTTAAGCGGCGGGGAACGCCAGCGGGTGTTCATCGCCCGGGCCATATGCCAGGAGCCGGAGATCATGATCCTCGACGAGCCCACCGCCGCCCTGGATATTGCCCACCAGCTCCGGGTCATGGACCTGATGGAGAAGATGAAGACTGAAAAGCAGATCACGGTGGTCATGGTTTCCCATGACGTCAACCTGGCGGCCATGTACGCGGATACGCTTCTGCTTTTGCACCGCGGCCGAAAAGTCCATTGCGGGCCCCCGGGTGAAGTGCTCACCTACAAGACGCTGGAGCAAACCTACGGCTGTCAGCTGCTGGTGGATCAAAGCCCGCTTGGACCAATGCCGCGGGTCACCCCGGTGCCGGGCAGATACATCCGTGAGGATCTCAAGGGGCTTGGCCGGTAAGTTTCTCCAGGCTCTGCCGGGCGAATTCAATTGCCGGGTCGAGTTCCAGGGCGATGCGGAAATAGGCCACAGCGGTTTCAATGTCACCGGTTTCCCGGTAATTGACAGCCAGGTTGGCGTAATCAATGGCAGAGGCGGGATTTAACCGGACCGCCCGGGAGAAGCTGTCAATGGCCGCCTCGTGTTCCCCGCGCTTGAAACGGCAGAAGCCTGCCAGGTTGTGCAGGTCGGTGCGCGCCCCATCCCAGGTAAGCCCGGATTCCGCGGCTTTAAGCGCTTTTTCGTATGCCTCCATTTCCTTGTATGCCTGCCCCAGAAAGGAATAAATGCTCGGGATATCCTGGGCAACCGGGGCCATCTCCAGGGCTTTTTCAAAATGCGCAACAGCCGTTTCAGGTGCGCCCTGTTCAAGGTGTACCCGGCCCAGGTAGAACTGCACGTAATACTTTCCGGGCAGCAGGCGATCAATTTCGGATAATTCCGCGATGGCGCGTTTTGGGGCGTATTTTTCCGCCGCAAGCCTGGCGCAGAACATGCCCACGCTGGCGGCCTGGGCCCGTTCCCGGAAACGGGCGCCCGGGATCATCGAATAAAGCGCCGGAATACCGAGTCCCGGGTGCGTGGTGTCGATGCTGAAGGTTTCCATGTCTTTTTGCGCCAGTGCGGACAGGCAGCGGTTGACTTCAACCCGGATATTGGGATCGGACAGATCCGGCAGGTCGCCGACGGGAATTACCCGGTCTGTGTGTATAATAAAATTCGCCTCTGTGACAGACTGGAACTTGGGCAGTCCGCTTGCAACATAGTTTGCATTGGAGTTGAAATCGCCTGCAAGTTGTGCGGTTTCGGAAAGGGCCCGGGAGAATGCCTTTTGCGGATCCGGGGCGGTGCCCGCGGTCCACACGATCTCGCTTTGCTCCGGAAACGTCTCCGGGTCCCAGGCCAGCACGCCCACGGTGGCAATGCCCATGTCCAGGGTGAAGTCCGAAACGTAAACCCGGATGTGGTTTGTTCGGTATTTTCCAAGCATTTCCCGGACCATGGGGTCATCTGCGGAGTCCGGGTCAATTGCCGGCACCCGGATTTGTTCCCGGCTCACCCGGGCCGATACGTGGCGTTCCACGATCTCGCAGATCCCCTGGCACAGGGCTTCCTCCAGGCAGTTGCCCGCGGATGTGCCGTTGAATTCGTTGATGGCAAAGAACCAGTCAAACGGGATGAGCACGGATTCCTGCCGGGTCAGGTTGCAGCCGCGGGTCCACTTGAGTTCCAGCCGGTCAAATGCCCGGCGGGCTGCATCCAGGTCTTCGGCGGTGTCATGAACGGATCTGGCGATATCCTTGAAATCCATGGCTTGGGCGCCCATTTCCGGCCGGGTGCCGGTGCGGAAGTTTGCCGGGTTTTGGGCAAAGCTGTAGAAGCTGAATCGTTCCACCAGCTCCATGATCGCGCTGGCTTCTGCCTGGGCCGGAGTGGCGCCTTTTCCCATCTGCTTGGCCGTGCCGGTAAGATTCCTGGCATCCGGGCCGCAAACGCTGAAATAGACCGGGATATCCAGGCGGCCGTTGTCGATGCGCATAGTTTCATCCAGGATCTGCAGGCCCTGCTCGGCAAAGCGCTGCTTGATCATTGCCACGGTTTGTTCGGGCGCGGCGGTTTTGTCCTGGTCTTCGGTGTACTGCTTATATGCGTCTTTCAGGCTCCATTTCGGATCCAACAGATTTCTCCTTGTTTCCGGGTTGCAAAAAAATGATATTCCGGCACCGGCACCGGCGCCGGTAAAAATCCTTAACATAGGCAAGCAGATCCGCTCCGTCAAGAATTTTGACCAATCCTCAATTA
>JBKHJS010000110.1:0-7639 GCA_046537995.1 Desulfobacterales bacterium | reverse complement strand
CCGGAGTCGATCAGGTAAATATGGAAAAGCTTTCTTTTGCCGAAATTGACAACACGGTAAACGCCACACTGGAACCGCCGGGGCGCATGTACTGGACGGTGGTGGCGCTGCTGTTTTGCGGGGTCCTGGTGGGCGCGGCCTGCTGGGGCTGGCAGATCCTGGTGGGCATCGGCGCAGGCGGGCAGAACAACCCGGTCAACTGGGGCACCTACCTGATCAACTTCGTGTTCTGGGTGGGTATTGCCCATTCCGGAACCCTGATCTCAGCCATTTTGTACCTGCTGCGCGCCGGGTGGCGAAATCCCATTGCCCGGGCCGCGGAAACCATGACGGTGTTTGCCGTGTGCACGGCCGGGCTTTTCCCGTTTATCCACCTGGGCCGGGTGTGGATGGTCTACTACATGCTGCCCGTGCCCAACCAGCGTACATTGTGGCCCAATTTCCAGTCGCCGCTGATGTTTGACGTGGTGGCCATCAGCACGTACTTAATTGTGAGCGTGCTTTTCTGGTATACGGGCATGCTGCCGGATTTTGCCGTAATCCGGGAGCGGGCCGCGGGTGTGCGCAAAAAGGTCTTTACCGTGCTTTCCCTGGGCTGGACCGGCAGGTACGAACAGTGGCGGCATTATTCCCGCGGATATCTGCTGTTTGCCGCCCTGGCCACCCCGCTGGTGATATCCGTGCACAGCGTGGTCTCCTGGGACTTTGCCCTGGGTGTGGCACCGGGCTGGCACACCACCATTTTTGCGCCGTATTTCGTGGCCGGGGCCATTCATTCGGGCCTGGCCATGGTGCTGACGTTGATGATTCCCATGCGCAGGATTTTCAATGCCCAGCGCATCATCACCATGCACGTGCTGGAAAGCGTGGCCAAGACCATCGTGTTTACGGGCCTGATCGTGGGGTTTGCCTACGGCACCGAGTATTTTATTGCCTGGTACAGCCGCAACAGCGTGGAAATGGAAGTTTTTGCTTTCCGGTCCACGGGCGATTTCGCCCTGCAATACTGGATCATGGTGATCTGCAACAGCCTGGTGCCCCTGCTGTTTTTCCTCAAGCGCATACGCACCAGCATCATATGGCTGTTTGCCATTTCCATTGTCGTTAACATCGGCATGTGGTTTGAGCGCTTCGTGATTATCATCAGTAGCGTGGCCCGGGATTTTCTGCCCCATGCCTGGGGTGATTACGCGCCCACGGGCATTGAATACGGCATCATGCTCGGCAGTTTCTGCCTGTTCTTTTTCCTGTTTTTCCTGTTTGTCAAGCATCTGCCGTCGATTTCCATGACCGAGATGAAGGAACTGCAGCATCAGGCGGGCACACATGACTAACCGCGATATCCATATCACCGCGCTTTTTGCCGATGACGCCCAGGCGGCCGAGGCGGTCAGGGCGGTGCGGCAGACCCAATGGCCCGTTGCAGACGTGCACGGGCCGATTCCGAGCCATGCCATTTCCGAGGCCCTGGGGATAAAGAAAAGCGGCGTGGGGTGGTTTACGCTTGCCGGCGGGGTTTTCGGGTTTTTCCTGGGTTATTTCCTGGCCGTGTTCACCTCGGCGCGCTGGGGGCTGATCGTAGGCGGCAAGCCGGTGCTGTCCTATATCCCGTTTTTTATCGTGGGCTTTGAATTCACGATCCTGTTTTCCGTGCTGGCAAACGTGCTCGGCCTGATCCTGTTGATGCGCCTTCCGGCGCACCGGGATCTGCCCCGCTACCGCCCGGAATGCTCGGCGGACCGCTTCGGCGTGGTGGTGGGCTGCAGTCAGGGCGAAGCACCTGAGGTGCGCCGGTTTTTAACAGAACTGGGCGGAGAAATGCCCGGGCAGGCAGATACGCAGGGAGACTCATGAGCAACGGATCCCGATCAGCGCAGAACGCAAAAAGCAGAGTCATCCCGGCGGCCCTGGGGCTGGTACTCATCGGGACGGTCGCCTTCGGGTGGAGCCTTGCCGCAGGGCGTCCGGCCGCCGCGTGGCGGGCTTACCTGGTGAATTTCCTGCTTTTTTCGGCAATCGCCCAGGGTGCGCTCGTGTTCTCGGCCATGATGCATACCGTGCATGCAAAATGGAGCCGCCGGCTGGAAAACCTGGCAGAATCCTTTGCCGCGTTTTTCCCGGTTTCGTTTGTCCTGTTTCTGGGGCTGTTTTTCGGCCGGGCCTACGTGTTTCCCTGGATGGACCAGGATCTGCACGGAAAGGAAGTCTGGTTAAACGTGCCGTTTCTGTTTTCCAGGGACGGCATTGCCCTGCTGGTGCTATACGGGCTGGGCTTTGCCTACTTGTACTACACGCTCTGGTTCAAGGTGGATGCCGGCAGTCCCGCCACCGGTCTGCAGCATCGGCTGGCGCGCCTGTGGGCACGGCGCCGGCCGGATCCGGAGAAATACGAACACCGCAGGTACGTCTTTGGGGTTCTCTACCTGTTGGCCTTTGCCGTGGTGCTTTCCCTGATCGGATTCGACCTGGTCATGGCCGCAGAGCCGCACTGGTATTCCACCCTGTTCGGGGCCTATACTTTTATCAAGGCGATTTACGTGGGGTTCGGCGCACTGCTCATACTGGCGGCCTGTACACATGCAAGCCGCGGCACCGGCTTTTTGCTCAGCCAGTCCGAATTTATTGACATGGGAAAGCTGTTTTTTGCATTCTGCCTGGCATGGGCGGATTTTTTCTACTGCCAGCTCGTGGTGATCTGGTACGGCAACATTGCCGAGGAAACCGCATACGTAATCACGCGCACCATGCTGGCCCCGTGGAACCGCGTGGCCTGGGCGGTGTTTATCGTCTGTTTTGCGGCCCCGTTTTTGATCCTGCTCAATCGCCGGATCAAGGCTGTGCCCTGGTTTATGACGTGTCTTTGCGGCATCGTGCTCATCGGCATGTGGCTGGAGCACTATCTGCTGCTGGGCCCGGCGCTTGCAGGTCACAACGGTGGGGCCATCGCGTTTTCAGCAGGGGATGTGCTGATTTTTCTGGGGTTTGCCGGTCTGTTGATCGCAGCGGTGGCCGGGTATCTGCGGCAGTTTCCCGGCATGCTGGCGGATGCGCCGGGAAAGGCGGAGCAAAAAGGGACGGATTGATTCATGGAAATCCTGATTACCACCATTGGCGGGCTTGCGCTGCTGGTCATCATTGTGCTGATCGGCACCCGCGGCCGGCCCGGCAGGTTCTTTAGTGCTGCCGGGCAATTCCTGGCAGTCCTTGCCGGCAACCGGTGGCAGGTGTTTTTTTTCGTGCTTGCCGCAGGTATTGCAGGGGTGTTTGCCTGGCTGCTCTATATTTATCCTTCCGCTGGCATGGGGGCGGCCCAGCCGATTCCGTTTTCTCACCGGGTGCATGCCGGGGTCAAGCAGATCGACTGCCGCTTTTGCCACCCGTACGCCGAGCGCTCCGCGTATCCGGGCGTGCCGCCGGGGCAGAAGTGCCTGTTCTGCCATGATCACATTATCGCCGGGCACCCGGAGATCAGAAAGGAGCACGATTATTTCAACACCGACACACCGGTGCCGTGGCGCAAGGTGAATTATCTGCCAGAGCACGTGTTTTTCAACCACCAGCGCCACATCAAAAAGGATGTGGACTGCCAAGAGTGCCACGGCGATGTGGAAAGCATGGACCGGCTCAAGGGAAGAGATTTTAAAATGGGTTTCTGCCTGGATTGCCACAGGAAAAGGGATGCCAGTGTTGGCTGCTGGCTGGCATGTCATAATTAGTGCCTGAACAAAGTATTTGGTGTTTGTTCAGGCAAAACACGAAACCCGAAATCCGAATATCGAAACAAATTCGAAATTCAAATGACCGAAAATTTAACCCCATCAATCGCAACGGCGGGTTTATGTCATTCAATCATTCGAATTTTGGTCATTGTTTCGGATTTCGTGCTTCGAATTTCGGATTTGCGCTTTCAGATTAAATCGTGAACCATAAGCAACAGCGGAGATAACGCTTGACCGAAACGGAAATCATAAAACGATCCGACTACGCCACGGCCAAGGGCTTCTGCCTGACCTCGGCCTTCTGGATGATGGCGGCCACGTTTATGGGACTGCTGGGCGCCACCGAGCTGATCGCCCCGGACGTGACCGAAAACATCGGCGGGCTGGTTTTCGGCCGGGTGCGGCCCACCCATGTCAATTTGGTGCTCTTCGGGTTTGTCACGCCCGGGCTCCTGGCGGCCACGTTTTACTTTTTCCCCCGGGTGCTGCAGACCCGGCTCTACAGCGAAAAGCTTGGCGTTTTCACGGTGATTGCCTGGAATATCATGCTCGTGTGCACGGTGGCCACGCTGCTTTCCGGGCACACCCAGGCCCGGGAATACGCCGAACTGATTTGGCCGGTGGATATCCTGGTGGTGCTGGCCTTTGCCCTGATCGTGTTCAACTTCTTTATGACCGTGCAGCGGCGCACCGAGCCCCTGATTTATGTGTCGATCTGGTATGCCTGCGCGGCCGCGGTGCTGACCATGCTGACTTATTGCCTGGGCAACGTGATCTGGCGGCCCGACGGCGGCGCGCTCACGGGCATTCCGGATGCCATCCTGCTGTGGTTTTACGGGCATAATATTTTCGGGCTGCTTTTGACCCCGCTGTCAATCGGGGTGGCCTATTACGTGGTACCAAAGGCCATCCGGGCGCCGCTTTACAGCCACACGCTGTCTCTTTTGGGGTTCTGGGCGCTGATCGTGGTATACACGCATATCGGCACCCATCACCTGCTGCAGGTGCCGGTGCCCACCTGGCTCAAGGTGGTGGCCATTGTGGACAGCATTGCCATGGTCATTCCGGTGGCGGCGTTTCTCATCAATATCTGGTACACCGCCAAGGGCAAGCTGGGCGCGATTCATGCGGATATCGGCGCCAAGTTCGTTTTCACGGGCACGATCATGTATTTTTTTGTCAGCATCCAGGGCTCCATGATGGCCCTGCCGCAGGTTCAGCGTGTCACGCACTTTAACAACTGGGTGGTGGGCCATGCCCACATCGGCGTGCTGGGATTTTCCGGCATGATCGCCCTGGGCGGACTTTACTACGTGCTGCCCCGGATGACCGGAAAGCCGCTTTTCTCGCGGTTTCTGGCAGATTTCCAGTACTGGCTGATATTAATCGGCGTGGTGGGCTTTACCGTGATATTGACCATTGCCGGGCTGATCCAGGGCAATGCGTGGTTAAACGGCGAGACCGTCTACCGGGTGCTGCCGGAGATTCACCTGTATTACGTGATCCGGGCCGGGCTGGGCGTGCTGATTTTTGTTTCCGCCGTGCTCGGGTTCTACAATATCGCGCGGACCATGTTCATGCCTCAAAGAGGTGCCGGATGAAAATGACTCCTGCGGTAATATTTGCCGGAAGCGTTTTGATTCTGGCCGCGGTGGTGGCCATCGTGGTGGTGCTGCCGTTTTATCACACCAGTCAAACCGAGCCCTCTGAGATTTTCCGGCCCAGGACCGCCGCGGAATCCAGGGGACGGCAGATCTATATCGAAAACGGGTGCGTATACTGCCACAGCCAGTCCGTCCGCACCATTGACTGGGGCCTCGGCGCCGAGCGTATCGCCCGGGCCGGCGATTACGTGGAAGACCGGCCCATTCTGCTCGGATCCCAGCGAACCGGTCCGGATCTGTCCCAGCAGGGCGGCGAGCACCCGGATGACTGGCACAAGGCGCATTTTGTAAACCCCCGGTATACGAGCCCTTTGTCGATCATGCCGGCCTTTGAATTTCTGGGAGAGGAAAAGATAGATAACCTGACCGCCTACGTGCAGAGCCTGGGGATGAAGGATGCGGACCGCCGCGTGGCCCGGCAGGAAAAATGGAAGCAAAAGGCGGTGGATGCCTATGAAAAAGGGCCTGATCAAAACGTCCAATGGCTGCACGCCCAGGTGCCCGAGCCGTGGCAGAACCTGCCCAACCCCTACGGGACCTCGGATGCGGGCCTTGCCCGCGGGCACAAGATTTACCAGGATTTCTGCATGGGATGTCACGGCCCCATCGGCGACGGCATGGGCCCGGCCCAGCCGTATCTGTATCCGCCGCCGCTGAACTTCACCGTATTGCAGGACCGGGACATAACCGGCGGGATCCTGTATTACCAGATCATGAACGGCATTACCGGCACGGCCATGCCGTATTTCAAAAAGCACCTGGAATCCGAGAAAATCTGGGAGGTGGGCAATTACGTCGCGGTCTACTTTATCAACCAGAGTGATGCCGGCGACAATGCCGGCGGCATTGACGCGGCTTACGAGCCATAGGAGCATAAAAATGTATTTTCCGTATTTTGCCACGTACATGGCCCTGGGCATCGCACTGGCGATTGCGGCATTTGTGTGGGCCCTGAAAAACGGGCAGTTTGCAGACCAGCAGCGGGCCCGGTTTCTGCCCCTGGAAGACGAGGCCGAGACCTGGGAATTAAAGCGTTCCCGCATGGGCCGGCTGGAGATCCTGGCGGTGGGTTTTCTGGCCTGCGCCGGGCTTGCCGCCAGCGCGGCGGTGCTTTTCTTCGCGCTGGTATCCTTTTAAAGCGGAGGTCATGAATGCGTTTTTTTGATTTGCTCAACAACCTCCACATCTTCATGTACCTGTTTCCGGCCCTGGGATTTATCCTGATCTTCGGCCTGGCCCTGGCATATTCGCATTTCCGGTCCCAAGGCGATCAGCAGCGGTTCAGCCAAATCACCCACCGCTATCCCGAGGGGCTGGAAAGCCGGGATGCGCCGTTTCCCCTGGCCATGACCATGATTATCATTGCCATCGTGGCGTGGGCTTTTTTCTACATCCTGTTTGTGGGGATATCCGGGTTGGTGATCTAGCGGCCTGAAACCGGGATAATGGTGCCGGTTGTTTGTGGATTCAAAAAGACCCGGTGATGCCGGGTTTGCAAGGGGATCAAAATGAAAGATAATAACGGACACGGATCATTGTTTCGCACGTGGGTGATTATCACCATGCTGCTGGTGCTGATCGTGGCCAAGGGCTTTTTTGCATTTGCGCTGGTTGGCGATCGGGGACAGCCGGACTGGAGCTACGGCACGGTCAAAGACGTGCCGGCGTCCTCGCCCTTTGCCGAGTATGAATTGGCCCCGCATCCGCAGCATGTCAGAGGAGCCAGGGGAGAATGATCAGGCGGATTCTTGCACTGGGGGTTTTTGGCGCGGTTGTGCTGGTCGGGGCCTATACGGCGATTACGCTTTATGACCGGTACATGCCAGCCGGCCGCATGTGGGAGACACCGGCTGTAAAACCGCACGATCAGCCCCTGGACCCAATGGCAGAAGGGGTGGTGCCGTTTTCCGGCGGGGAGGCCCAACTGCGGGCCACGGCCGCCCGGGACCTCCATCCGCCTTATGACCGGGTTGACGCGGAAATTATCAAAAAGGGCAAAACCGCCTATGGCCGGTTCTGCGCGCAATGCCACGGCAGGCATTATGACGGCATGGGCACGGTGGGCCAGAGCTTTTCCCCCCTGCCCACGGATCTGACCATCCCGCAGGTGCAGAACATGCCCGAGGGAGAAATGTTTCGCTCCATTAGCTACGGCACGGAAAACGGCCGCCAGCCCCCGCTGCACGCCACCATCCCCCCGAAGCAGCGCTGGTACGTGATCGCGTTTGTCAAGTCACTGGAGAAACAGGATTGACC
>JBKHJS010000109.1:0-7668 GCA_046537995.1 Desulfobacterales bacterium | reverse complement strand
CTTTTTACGAAGCCATCACATTTTCCCGTTTTAATGAAAGACACAACAATAAGAATACACAGATTTGTCCCGGTTTTTTTCAATTACCGCCAGCAGGCGGTTTTCATTGTCCGTAATTTTGACAAATCCCGTATCTTCATCCGCTGCCGCCGCCTGCAGGTCCATGGCGGAGATCTGCCGGCCGTGCCGGATTTTTTCCGCCAGGACGGCATCTGCCACATGGGCGGGCATGCCGCGCAGGGCCGTTGCCATGGGGATGACAAACGGCGCCAGGTCCACGGGCGTTGCGACGGCCTCCAGGTCTTCAAGCGTTGCGGCCTCTTTAATGGTAAACCCGGAACTTTCCGTGCGGATGAGTTCCTTTAAGTGTCCCCCGCTTCCAAGCGCTTTGCCGATATCCGCGCAAAGGGTGCGGATATAAGTGCCGCCGCTGCACGATACCTCAAATTCGATATCCGGCAGGGCCACGTGCGTGACGCGGATATCGCGGATTTCCACCGTGCGGGGCGGTTTTTCCACCGGGGTTCCGGCCCGGGCGTACTTGTAAAGCGGCACGCCGTTGTGCTTGAGAGCGGAATACGCCGGCGGCACCTGCTGGATTTGTCCGACAAATCCCTTGACTGTGTCCCGGATCCGCTGCTCGGAAATATCCGGGACCCGATGTTCGGACACAACGCGGCCGGTGCGGTCCAGGGTGTCGGTTTCCGTGCCGAGTCTGAGCACGCCCGCATATTTTTTCCTCCCGTGAAGAAAAAAACGGGACAGTCGCGTGGCGCGGTTTATCGGGCAAATAAGCACACCGGTGGCGAAAGGGTCCAGCGTGCCGGCATGCCCGGTTTTTGTAATTCCGGCAAGCCGTTTAATCCGGCCGACCACCGCAGCCGAGGTTATTGCCGCAGGCTTGTCCACCACGATGATTCCGTCCCCGGCACTTGGGGGCCCGGCCGGCGATTTGCGGCCATGAGATTGTTTCAACGCTTCATTGATCTCTTGCATAAAGGTTATAAGCGATCCGAAATCGAGTACAACTGGTGTTTGAGTTCCGGCAGTGTGCTCTGGATGTCAAAGCCTGCGGCACTCCGATGTCCCCCGCCGCCGAAGACCGCGGCGAGGTTGGCCACATCCACCGAACCGTCGGATCTCAGGCTTACGTGATATGCGCTGCCGTTTTTCGAGCGTATCCTTCTGCCGCTGGCCCTTTCGTAAAGCAGGGCCGCTACCTTGACATTTTCGATGCGCCTGGCGTAGTTGATCAGTCCGTTGACATCCGTGATCGAGGTTCCCGTAGCATGGAGCATGTTCTGGGTCAATGTCATAATTGAGAGCCTGCCGTTTTCCGAGACCTCGATGGTGTCAAAAAGCATGTTCAGCAGTTTGACCCGTCTAAGGGATATGGTTTCATATACGTGATGGGCCACCTTGTGCGGATCAGCCCCCTGGCAGACCATTTCATGGCAGATTTTAAAAGCTTCCTGCGTGGTATTTGAAAACCGGAACGAACCCGTATCCGCCATGATGCCGGTGTAAATGGCATAGGCCACGGCCGTTGTAATCGGAATATCCATGGCCGAAACCAGCCGGTAAACCAGCTCCGTGGTCGCCGAAGCCCCGGGATCGATGAGCTGGTAATTGCCGAAGCGGCTGTTGGTCAGGTGGTGATCGATATTGATGATTGTCGGAATCCGGCTGATGGCTTCTGCTGCATCCCCCACGCGCTGCAGATCCGAGCAGTCCAGGATAACGGCAGTATCATATGACTGCATATCCCCGGCTTCGTTCTTGATGCGGTGAATCGAGGGCAGAAAGTTGTATACCGCCGGCAGCGCGCTTTCGTTGTATAATTGTACCTTCTTTTTGATCTCTTCCAGCGCCAGGCCAAGGCCCAGCAGAGAGCCGACGGCATCGCCGTCCGGATGGATATGTGTGGCCAGTAGTATTTGTTTACTCTTTGTCAGTTGTTGAATGATCTGATTCATTTTCTTCGTGCAGGCGTTTGATCACGCGTTCAATATGCATTCCGTATTCGATGGACTCGTCGTAGAAGAATCTCAAATCCGGCATATAGCGAAGTTCCAGGCTCTGGGCAAGGGTATGCTTGATGTAGCCGTGGGCTTTTCGAAAGCCTGCGGCCGCCTCCTCACGGCTTGAAAATTGCCCGGAGGTGACATAATAGATCCTTGCCAGTTTCAGGTCCGCTGTCATTTTTACCCCTGTGATGGAAACCGAGCTCAGACGCGGATCCTTGATGGATCTTTGCAGAATTTCCGAAAGGGTTTGCTGGATTAACCCGCTGACCCTTTCTGCGCGATCATATGGTTTCATATGTTGACGATCTCCGTTTCCGTATCAATGATCTCCGCAAGGGCCATCCGGTAGATAAACTCGAAGAGTTTGTCGATCTGTGAATTGATGGTCCGGCGGTCGTTTCCGACCAGGGCGAAACCGATCTTGGCCCGCTGATGGATATCATTGAAATCAACCTCGGCAACAGCGGCGTTAAAGCCGTTTTTGCTCCGGGAGACAATCGACTTGATGATTTTGCGTTTTTCCTTGAGTCCGTGGCACTCATCGAGCCGCAGCGTGATGGTGCCGAAACCGATTACCATGGCGACTTATTCAATTACCGGTTTGATTTCTTCGAGGTAATAGCACTCGATGATATCGCCGATCTTGATATCGTTGAATCTCTCGATGCCCATACCGCATTCGTAATTGTGCGTGACTTCGCGGACATCGTCCTTATAGCGCTTCAGCGAGGCGAGCTTGCCTTCATGGACCACGATGCCATCCCGGATGAGGCGGATGGGCTGTCCGCGTTGAATTTTGCCCTCAAGCACCATGCATCCGGCAACCGTTCCCATGCTCGGCACGGAAAACACCTGGCGGACTTCTGCCCGGCCCAGCACGCGCTCCTCGTAGGTCGAAGACATCATGCCCACCATGGCGTCTTTGATATCCCGGATCGCGTTGTAAATCACATTGTAATACCGGATATCCACGTTTTCTTCCTCTGCCAGGTGGGCCACCTTGGCCGAGGGCCGCACGTTAAACCCGAGAATAATGGCGTTTGAGACCGCGGCCAGGGAAACGTCGGATTCATGGATGGCGCCGGCGGCCGAATGCACCACGTTGACCTTGACTTCGTCGGTGGACAGCCGGGTCAGCGAATCCTTCAGCGCCTCTATCGAGCCCTGCACGTCGGCCTTGATAATCAGGTTCAAGTCCCGGACCTCGCCTTCCTGCATTTTTTCATACAGGCTTTCCAGGCTCATGCGGGTGGTCTTGGACAGATCCTTGGAGCGCTGTTTTTCCAGCCGGTGTTCGCTGACCTGCTTGGCGGTCTTCTCGTCATCCACGGCAACGAGTTCGTCGCCTGCCCCCGGGACGCCGGAAAGCCCGATGATTTCGACCGGGTATGACGGAGTGGCGGTTTTCATGGGCTTGCCCATGTCATCGAACATGGCCCGGACTTTTCCATAATAAACCCCGGAAACCACCGGATCCCCGGTGTGCAGGGTGCCCTCCCGGATCAGCACCGTGGCCACCGGGCCCCGGCCGCTTTCCAGCTTGGATTCGATGATATAGCCCCGTGCGTGCTTGTTGGGATTGGCCTTGAGCTCCTGCACTTCGGCCTGGAGCAGAACCATTTCCAGCAGATCGTCAAGCCCGCTTTGCTGCTTTGCCGAAACCGGCACGCATATGGTCTCTCCGCCCCATTCTTCCGGGACCAGGTCCTTTTCAGCCAGTTCCCGCTTGATTTTATCCTGATCCGCACCCGCCTTGTCCACCTTGTTAATGGCCAC
This sequence comes from Desulfobacterales bacterium, assembly GCA_046537995.1. Taxonomy (GTDB): domain Bacteria; phylum Desulfobacterota; class Desulfobacteria; order Desulfobacterales; family Desulfosalsimonadaceae; genus Desulfosalsimonas. The sequence continues at coordinate 3,865 of JBKHJS010000109.1, read as the reverse complement.
GATGATCGGAACCCCGGCTGCCCGGGCATGATCGATGGCCTCACTGGTTTGTGGCATTACCCCGTCGTCTGCGGCCACCACCAGGATCACCAGGTCCGTGACCCTGGCCCCCCGGGAGCGCATGGCTGTAAATGCTTCATGGCCGGGGGTGTCCAGAAAGATGATGTCGCCGTTTTCATACGGCACCCGGTAGGCACCAATGTGCTGGGTGATTCCGCCCGCTTCCTTTTCCGTGATCTTGGAATGCCGGATTACATCTAGCAGCGAGGTCTTCCCGTGGTCCACGTGCCCCATGATGGTGACCACCGGCGGTCGGTATTCAAGCTGTTCAGGCGAATCTTCCTCGCTCTGGAACACGGCCCCTTCTTCAAATGAGGCCTTTTCGACCTCGAAACTGTATTCCGCGGCAAGCAGCTCGGCGGTTTCAAAATCAATGCTCTGGTTAAGCGTGACCATCATGCCCATTTCCATCAGGCGCTTGATCAGCTCGTTGCCCTTGATTCCCATGCGCTTGGCCAGATCCGAGAGCACCACGGTTTCATCAATCTTGATGCGCCGCTTGATGGCCTTGGGCGTGGTCGCCTGGGGCTTTTGCTCGGCTGTGGTTCTGGTGGTCTTGCCCTTTTTTTTGCCTTTCTTGGCCCGGCCGAAGCGGTTGTCATAAAGCGCATCGCCTTCCACGACTTCCTTGCGCTTGAAAGAAGCCTTTTTCTTTCCGCCCCTTTTGGCCTTTTCGGTCTCGGTAACCGGTTCGGCGGCATCGGCTCGTTTCTTCTTTTTAGCCCGGGGTTTTTCTTCTTCAGTTGCCGGTTTTGCCGTTTTGCCGGCAGGCGCTTCAGGTTCGGGCGCAGGGGCTTTGGGCTCGGGGGCTTTGGGCTCGGGGGCTTCGATGGTCCTGGCTTCCGGCTTTTCTCCGGGCTCCGGCATCCGGATAATTTTGGCAGGCGCGCCCCTTTTGCCCTTCTTTCTGGCTTTTTTGGGCTTTTCCCCCGGTTTGTCCGCTTCACCCGGCTTTTCTTCGCCTGCCGGCTGCTCTTCTCCGGCGGGCCCCTGTGCCTCGGCTGATTGGCTTTCGGGTTCAGCGGGCTGTTGTTCGGGTTCCCCTGCCTCGGGTTGCTGGCCCGCCGCTTTAGCAGCATGCTCGGCATCAGAGGTTTGCTCTGCATGCGGCCCGGCTGTTTGCGTTTCTTCCGCTGCCGTATCCAGGCTGATTTCCCCGGGCTCCGCCGGTGCTTCCTGTGCCTGTTCCGCCTCGGGTTCGGCTGCTTTTTCTTCGGGATGTGCGGCTTCGGCTTCCCCGGCGGCGGAAGGGGCGGCCGCAGTTTCCTCGGGGGCCTGCTCGTCGGGCTCCGCAGTGCGGACTTCGGGTGTTTCCTGCTGCGCTTCGGGCTTTTCAGCCTGCGGGGCGGCGGATTGTTCCGGCTGTTGTTGGTCTTTGGCCGCCTCGGTGCGGGGTTCGGCCGCTGCCTTTCTTCGCCGGCGAATCACGTTGGGCCTGACCCGGGTATCCTCGACTTCAGCTTCTTTTTCCGCGCCGAAGATATGGTTTTTCACATGATTCACGGTATCCTCTTCCAGAGAGCTCAGGTGACTGGAGACCTCTATATCCATTTCCCGGATCTTGCCCAGAAGCTCCTTGTTGTTCATGTTCAGCTCTCTGGCGAGCTCAAATACTCTGCGTTTTGCCATCCATCCCCCTTGATCGTCCAAGATGCTTTTCCCGAAATCGCGGGACGCCGCTGATTTGCGCGGCGATACAGGATCCAGTGTCAGAGCCTTGTGCAATCAAATCTGTTTTATTCCCCTGAATTGTCCGGATCCGCATCATCGGCTGCTTCGTTTTCCCCGGCTTCCGGCTCGGCATCCGCCGAGACACCGGGGGTCGGATCCTGGGGCTTTTCGTTTGATTCCAGGTCACTTGCCGCTTCTTCGATCAGGCTACGGGCTTGGTCTTCGGTCACCCCGATTTCCTGGACCAGGTCTTCGGCTGCGGCCTTGCTTAAATCCTCGGTTGAAAAATATCCCTTTTCAAACAGCAGATTGGCCAGCGCTTCGTGCACGCCCGAGAGGTTCATCAAGGACTGGAATCCTGATTGTAAACCTTCATTATAGCGTGTTTCGCTGATAACATCAAGATGCCATCCGGTCAGCCTGGAGGCCAGTCGCACATTCTGTCCCTGCTTGCCGATGGCAATAGACAGCGAGTCATCCGGAACCACCACTTCCATGGCATGGTTTGCTTCGTCAATGATGACCCTTGAGATTTCAGCCGGAGCCAGGGCGTTGCACACGAATTTGGCCGGATCGATATGCCAGGGAATGATGTCGATTTTTTCGCCCTTTAATTCCTGGACCACGCTTTGCACCCGGTTGCCCTTGATTCCCACGCAGGCGCCGACCGGATCGATATCCGGATCATTGGACCTGACCGCAATTTTCCCCCGGCTGCCGGCTTCCCGCGCCGCACTGATGACGCTGATCATGCCTTCGGTAATTTCCGGCACTTCGGTTTTAAACAGGCTGACAAGAAACTCCGGATGCGTGCGGGACAGCACGATTTGCGGTCCCCGGCTCTCATCGTGCACCTTGAGGATGTAGGCCCGGATGCGGTCGCCCCGGCGGTAAGTCTCGTTGGGGATCTGTTCGCGTCTGGGCAGCACGGCTTCGGCCTGGCCGAGATTGACGATGATCTCGTTGCGGCTGACCCGCTGGACAATGCCGTTGATGATTTCGCCTTTGCGATTGATGAAGTTTTCGTACACCACGCTTCGTTCGGCAGCCTTGAGTTTCTGAATGATTACCTGTTTGGCCGACTGGGCCGCAATACGGCCGAACGTGGTGGTGTCCATCTTGGTGCCCAGGCTGTCTCCGACCTCGCATTCCGGGTCAAGCTTGCGCCCTTCCTCAAGGGTGATTTCAAAGTCCGGGTCGGTAATTTTCTCGACCACGTTTTTGAACTGGAATACCTCCAGTTCCCCGCTTTCTTCGTTGTACTGGATTTCTATATCGATTTTATTTCCGAATTTTTTCCGGACCGCGGAGCGCAAGGCTTCTTCCAGGGTTTTAACCAGGACGTAGAAGTCTATGCCCTTGTCCCGGCTGACCTGTTCAATAACGCGTTTCATGTCTGTTATCAGCATTTGTCGTCTCCGTGATAGTTGACCAGTCTGGCTTTTGTCATCTCCCGGTAAGGTATGGCAATGGTTTCCTGCTCCAGTGTGAGCCGGATCATATCATCATCTGTAATACCGGCGAGAACGCCTTTGAAATTTTTCTGTCCGCCCAGCGGCCTGCGGGTTCGGATGCGCGCCGCGTGCCCGGCAAAGCGGTTGAAATCCGCCTTTTTCGACAACGGCCGCTCCGGTCCCGGCGAGGAGACCTCCAGGGTGTAGGGCAGATCGGTCTCCAGCTTGATGTCGAGCAAATCCCCGAGCTGCCGGGAGACGGTGCTGCAGTCCTCGACGTCGACCCCGCCCGGCTTTTCGATAAAGAGGCGAAGCACCCATCCCCCGGGTTCCCGCTGGTACTCCACATGGACAAGTTCCATGCCCTCTGCGGCGCACAGGGGATCTCCCAGTTCCCATACCAGAGAGATAACCTCCTGCGGGGCCACTGATGGTTTTTCTGCGGCTTGCTGCCCGGCCGGTGAATGCTTTTTTTTCGCCTTTTTCATATTCCCGTTCAAATAAATAAAAAACGGGCAAACAGCCCGTTTTGATCAGCTCTCTAAGCGTTTCGTCCCGGCACCTTTTTCTGCGGCCCCAGCGGCGTGCCAAATGTTGCCGCTCAGCGCCGCGGAAAAAGATGGAGCGGGCAACGAGACTCGAACTCGCGACACCAAGCTTGGGAAGCTTGTACTCTACCA
>JBKHJS010000019.1:0-28613 GCA_046537995.1 Desulfobacterales bacterium | reverse complement strand
CCCTCTTAAGTCAAAAGGACTTAAGGGGGCTTTTTTATTTCAAGGCTCAAAGTGATAGGCGAAAGGTTCAAGGTGAAAGGTTCAAGAAAAAATGGAGGAGGAAAATGAAATTCAAATACTTTAAATTTATTCTTATTATTATCATCTTAATACTGCTTACATTCAGTCCCGTCCCGGCCGCAGAGAATCAGGAACCGGAAAACCCCGAAAAAGGTATTCTGCTGGTAACTTTCGGAACCACCTTTGCCGAGGCACGTGCGGCTTTTAAAAACATTGAGGAAGCCGCAAGCCGGGCTTTTCCTGACACTTCGGTCAGGTGGGCATATACATCTGAGATGATCAGGGAGAAAATGGCTGATAATGGGGAACAGGCCGACTCTCCTGCCAGGGCCCTGGAAAAAATGGACAGGGAAGGCTTTGGCAGGGTTGCGGTGCAGTCGCTTCACACCATAGCCGGCTATGAATTCCACGATCTGGTAAAAACCGTCCGGAAATTCGAAAACAGCGCAGAAAACATAAAAAAAACAACCATCAGCGGGCCGCTTCTCGACGGTCCGGAAAGCATGGAAAAGGCAGCGCATGCAATAAGAAAGTCCGTCCCTGCAGAGCGGAAGCCCGGCGAGGCAGTGGTGCTTCTGGGACACGGAACCCATCATCCTGCCAATTCCGCCTACGCAGCCCTTATGTGGCGGCTGCAGACAGAAGATGAAAACATGTTTATCGGCACAGTGGAGGGATACCCGGGCCCTGAAACAATCCTTGAACAGCTCGATAAAAACAAGGTCTCTTCTGCCTGGCTCATGCCCTTTATGTCGGTTGCGGGCGACCATGCCAGAAACGACATGGCAGGAGACGGCAAGGACTCCTGGAAAACGCTTCTAAGCAAGGCAGGAATCGCCTCCAGGCCCGTGATGAAGGGTTTTGCAGAATACGAGCCCTTTGTTGACATATGGATCGGCCAGTTAAAAGAAGCGATTGAAAAATAAAATAAAGCTGAAAGATTAAAGGTGAAAGGTGAAAGGCGCCCTGAAACCGATGCAAAATGGCATTGAAAACCCAAAAATTCCATAAGCTCAGGTTTTTTCCCCTGTGGCCCCAGCTTGCAGTGCTGGCGGCAGCGCTGTTTGTTCTTGCAGCGGCTGCTGCCGGCATGGGCCACGTAAATGTGGGTTTCTCAGATGTTCTGAGGATCGCCGGGTCAGCACTGCCGGGCATGCCTGAGCTTGCATCGGGAATTGACCAGGTATCCCGGGCGGCGGTCCTGGAAGTCCGTCTGCCCCGAATACTTACGGCAGCCCTGGTGGGCGGCGCACTGGGGGTCTCGGGCGCGGTCTACCAGGGCATCCTGCTAAATCCCCTGGCAGACCCCTACACCCTGGGGGTCTCGGCAGGGGCGGCATTTGGCGCAAGCATTGCCCTTCTTTTGAATATCGGCATGCTCGGCGCCTTTTCAGTGCCGGTGTTTGCATTTACCGGCGCGGTGGCAACCCTTATGATTGTTATGTATCTGGCCTCGTCAGCCGGCGGGTATTCTTCGAGCAACCTGATTTTATCCGGCATTATCGTGGCCTCCATACTTTCTGCAGGAATAAGCTTCTTAAAATACCTGGCAGACGAGCGGGTATCTGTGATCATTTTCTGGCTCATGGGAAGTCTTGCCTCAAAGACCTGGGCCGATGTCGGCCTGGTGGCCGGGATGACAGGTTTTTGCACCGCGGTGTGCCTGTATTTTGCAAGGGATCTCAATCTTATCTCTCTTGGAACGCGCACCGCCGCATCCATGGGTACCCCGGTGCACAGGATATCGCCTGCCCTTCTGGTGTGTGTAAGCCTGATGGCCGCGATTTGCGTTTCCATTTCGGGCATAATCGGTTTTGTGGGGCTGCTGGTGCCCCACCTGGTAAGAAGCGTGTGCGGACCGGATCACGCAAGACTGATCCCCTTGTCACTTTTTACAGGCGCAATACTTCTGCTGGGGGCAGACACGGTGACAAGGGCGGTTCTGCCAAGCGAGCTTCCCATAGGCGTTTTAACCGCGCTTATCGGAGGGCCGTTTTTCTGCTGGATATTCCGCAGGCGGCAGATGGGAATGGGCCATGGTTTTTGAAATAAACGATATTTCATATTCCTACGGTCAAAGAAAAGCAGTGGACCGGCTCAGCCTGGGCCTTGAGCAGGGGCGGTTTTACGCGGTGATCGGACCCAACGGATGCGGCAAGACCACGTTGATGGATCTCATGTGCGGACACAGGAAACCCGAGTCCGGCAGCCTGAGGCTCAACAAAAACAGCCTTGACAGCTATTCCGCAAGGGCCCTTGCCAGGCATGTCGCCCTGGTGCCCCAGGAATACCGGGTAAACTTTCCCTACACCGCAAAGGAGGTGGTGGCAATGGCAAGGTACCCCCATCTTCCCCGTTTTTCAGCTCCGGGAGCCGGCGACATGGAGCTGGTGGAATCGGCCATGCGCGAATGCGGCGCTGAAATGCTTGCAGACAGGTTCATGACAGAGCTGTCCGGCGGAGAAAAACAAAGGGTGGTGTTTGCCCGCGCCCTTGCCCAGAAAACCCCGGTTCTGCTGCTTGATGAACCATGCGCAAACCTGGATATCCGCCATGCGCTGATTTTGATGGAAGCGGCCGCCGGGCGGACAAAAAAACAGGGAAACACGGTGACCGCGGTAATGCACGACATAAACCTGGCGCTTCGCTATGCAGACGAACTCATACTGATGGCCCGGGGAAAAATAGCCGCAGCCGGCCGCGTGCGCGATGTCCTGGAGCCCGGGGTATTAAAGCGGGTATTCGGGGTTGAGGCCCGCATAAGGCATGAACCGGCAATAAACGCACCACAGGTGACCTTTGTAGGCCATGAATAAAATTTTGTACATACTGATCATGGCGGTATCCTTTATTATTTTCACGGCTGCCGGCCCGGGCGCTGAAACCGGGCAGATGGCCCTTTTGGGCAAAGACCGGATCCGCGACTGCGCAGGGCGCGAAATAACCGTGGAAAAGCCATTTTCACGCATAATTTCGCTTTACGGGGCCCACACGGAAAACCTGTTTTCCCTGGAGGCAGATGACAAGATCATCGGGGTGGGCAGGCATCCGGACTGGCCGCCTGCAGCGCGCGAAAAATCACGGTTTTCCCCCCATGACGGGCCGGAAAAATTCCTGGCCGCCCGGCCGGACCTGGTTCTGGTGCGTCCCATGATTGACAACGGATATCAGCCCCTTATAAGGCGGCTGGAAGGCTTCGGGATCACGGTGATCTCGCTTCAGCCGGGAAACGTCGACGAGATGAAAACCTACTGGAAAATTCTCGGCCGCCTGACAGGCAGGCAAAGCGCTGCGGCATCCATGATCGAAACATTTGAAACAGGTGTATTACAGGCGCGCATGCTGGCAGAACAGGTAGAAGAGAAAAAAAAGGTCTACTTCGAGGCCATCCATGACAAGTTCAAGACCTTCTCCCCGGGCGCTATGCCCCTTTTCGCACTCAAGTGCGCCGGCGGGATAAACGCGGCACAAGAGGTCAGGCCTGTTCGGGGAACCAACATAGCCGAATTCGGCAAGGAGCAGGTCATGGAAAAAGGGCCTGAAATAGATGTTTACCTGGCCCAGAGCGGTCCCATGAACAGTGTCTCAGTCGAAGATATAGCCAGCGAGCCGGGCTTCGGGGTGATAAAGGCGGTCAGGGAAGGCGAGATTTATATTGTGAACGAAAAAATCGTGTCCCGCCCCACTCTGCGTCTTGTCAAAGGCATATGGACCATAGGGGAAATACTGTATCCGGAAGTTTATGGGAATATGAACACAAATACCCGTGAAAAATTCAAAAACCGAAGCACGAATATCGAAACAAACCCGAATCGCCAGAATTCAGAATCCAAAACATATGCAGAATGTGAAAAACGGTAAAAAAACCATCAAGGGCGTGGTTATTGCAGCCCCTGCAAGCGGCAGCGGAAAGACCACCTTTACCCTGGGCCTGCTGGCAGCCCTTAAAAACCGGGGCATGAAGCCCGCGGGCTTCAAGATCGGACCGGACTTCATTGATCCGGGGCTTCATTCCATGATCACGGGTCTGCCCGGCAGAAACCTTGACGGGTGGATGCTTGACAGGTCCGTAAACCTGGAGATATTTGCCCGGGGCGCCGAAAATGCAGACATTGCGGTGGCCGAAGGCGTAATGGGCCTTTTTGACGGCTTTTCAGGCGCTTCAGAAGCAGGCTCCACCGCACAGATGGCAAAATGGCTTGGACTTCCGGTGCTGCTGGTGGCAGATGCATCCAAAACCGCCAGAAGCTTTGCAGCCCTGGTAAAGGGTTTTGCTGAATTTGATCCTGACTGCAAAATATGCGGGGTCGCGGCAAACAACATAGCGGGCCCGGGACACCTTAAATACCTGGAAGAAGCCATGCAGCAGGTGCCGGAAGTACCCTTTCTGGGCGGAATCCCGAAAAACAGCCGTGCCGCCCTCCCCGAGCGGCACCTGGGTCTTTTCACGGCAGAGGACCGGGTACTGACAGAACGCCGCATCCATGAGCTGGCGTCTTTGATCTCGGATAATCTCGACCTGGCGGGCCTGGTTGAAATGCTGCCCGAAATTCCGGCAGCAGCACCCGATCGCCCGGCCTGGGCCGGCTCCGGGTGCCGGGTGGCCGTGGCCCGGGATGCCGCCTTTTGCTTCTATTACGAGGACAACCTGGACGTGCTCCGGGAACAGGGGTGCGAAACCGTGTTTTTCTCCCCGGTCAACGACCGGAAACTGCCCGATCACATACACGGCCTGTACCTGGGCGGCGGCTACCCGGAACTCTACGCATCCGCGCTTTCACAAAACATTTCCATGCGCGATTCGATCCGGCGGCAATCCCGGGCCGGCATGCCGGCATACGCCGAATGCGGGGGGTTTATGTACCTGTGCCGGCAGCTGACCGATGTCGAGGAAAACACCTTTGACATGACCGGGGTTTTTCCCTTTGCGACCCGGATGCAAAAGCGCCTGGCCGCGCTGGGCTACAGGCAGATCCGGCTCACCCGGGACACGCCCCTGGGTCCTGCCGGAACGGTCATGCGCGGACACGAGTTCCATTATTCCCGAATGGAAAACACGGATGAAAGCGCCGGCGTCCGGTCCGCGTACGCGGTCGCAGACCGTACCGGCGCAAATCGCGGCGCATCCGGCTGGCTCAGCGACCGATGCCTGGGCAGCTACGTCCATCTGCACTTCCGCAGCCAGCCGGCAATCGGCGGGCATTTTGCCCGGATATGCCGGCAATTTCAAAACGAAAGGCAAAACCGAAATGAAGCCCCATGAAATCGAAAACCAAAGCTTTGCCATCATCGCGCAGGAAGCCGGCGACCACGGCTTTGACCCGGATCAATGGCAAGTCGTTTCGCGCATGATCCACACCAGCGCGGACTTCGACTACCTGCAGACCGTGCGCTTTCACCCGGATGCCATTGCATCCGGCATAAAGGCCGTTCAAAGCGGATGCGCGATTATTACGGACACGCACATGGCAACAGCCGGAATCCGAAAAACGGATGCAGCCGGTTTCGGCTGCCGGGTGAAATGTTTCATCAACGACCCGAAGGTCGTTGAAGCAGCCGGAAAACAGGGCACCACCCGGGCGGCCGCAGCCGTGGATGCCGCTGTCGAAGGCATGGCCGGCGGTATTTGCGTGATTGGAAACGCGCCCACCGCCCTGCTGCGGTTAATTGAACAGGTGGGTTCGGGCCGGGCCGCACCCGCCCTGGTGGTGGGTCTTCCCGTGGGATTCGTGAACGCGGCAGAATCCAAGCAACTTTTGGCGGGCACGGATCTGCCCCATATCACAAATGCCGGCCGCAAGGGCGGATCCGCGGTGGCCGCGGCCGTGGTCAATGCCCTGCTCGGCCTGGCATCGGCAAAAGGAGCATAACATGGCAGACAATTTCGGAACGCTGTACGGCATCGGCGTCGGTCCCGGAGATCCGGACCTGATCACACTCAAGGCCGTTAAAACCCTGCAGCAAGCCGATGTGGTATACACGGCCAGTTCCACGAAAAACAGCTACAGCCTGGCGGTTTCGATCGCCAAACCGCATATCCCGGAAGGCACCGACATCCGTTACCTGGGATTTCCCATGAGCCGGGACCCGGACGTGTTGAATGCGGCCTGGAAAGAAAACGCGCAAACCGTGGCCCGCACCCTGGCCCAGGGGCAAAACGCCGCCTTTCTGACCCTGGGCGACTGCCTGACCTATTCCACCTACGGGTACCTGGCCCGGCACGTGCGGCGCATCGCACCAGAGGCGAAAATGGTTGCAATACCCGGGATCACTTCCTACCATGCGGCCGCAGCCCGGATTCACCGGCCCCTTGCCGAAGGCGAGCAGTCCCTGCTGATCGTATCGGGCTGCCGGGGCGGCGGAAAACTCCGGGAAATGGGCGAACATGCCGACAGCGTGGTGTTTTTGAAAGCCTACAGGAACGCCGCAGACATCACTCGGGCCATTGACGAGCGGGGATGGCGCAAAAACAGCGTGGGCGTCAAATCCTGCGGACTGCCGGAGGAACGCATTATCGAAAATATCGACGACCTTTCATCCGCATCCCCGGATTACTGGACCGTGATTTTATCGGGAAAACACAACGGACATGAATAAGCGCGGCAAAACAGCCAAAAAGTACCGCAACCTTGTGATCTCCCTTGGCATATCCGTTCTGCTGGCAGGGGCGGGCATGGCCGCGGTGCCGGAAATGACCGCGACGGTTGCCTGGAATCGGCTTTTTATGCCCCTGCTCCGGCTGTGCCTGTTTATCAGCATTGGCCTTGCGGTCGCCCAGGCCATCGAGGCCAGAGGCTGGACCCGGCGCCTGGGCGCCCTGGCAAGACCGATGTTTGCATACGCCAACCTGGGCCAGCGATGCAGTGCGGCGTTTTCCACCGCGTTTTTCTCCGGGGTGGCGGCCAATTCCATGCTGGTGGATTTTTACAACGAAAAAAAAATCACCCGGCCCCAGATGTTTCTGACCAATTTCATCAACCAGCTGCCTGCCTATTTTCTGCACCTGCCCACCACGTTTTTCATCGTGGTGCCCCTGACAAAAGCCGCCGGCCTGATTTATTTCGGCCTGACCTTTGCCGCGGTCGTGCTGCGCACCCTGGCTTTTGTCATCTGGGGCCATTTGTTTTTCCGGCCCGATCATGACGCCGGGCCCGCAGAAACCGCTGCTTGCCGCAAAAGCGCGGAAAACCCCGGGGCGTGGGCGGCTGTGCGCAAAAACCTGCCGGCCCGGCTTGCCGGTATTCTTACTTACGTTGTTCCCATTTACGTGGGCATCTATTTTGCCGCCGGCCTGGGGGCATTTGAAGCGTTGCGAAACTGGATGGCCCATGCGGTCACGCTCAAAGCCCTGCCCGTGGAGGCATTTTCCGTGGTGATTTTAAGCTTTGCCGCGGAGTTCACCTCCGGGTTTGCCGCAGCCGGGGCCCTGATGGACCAGGGCGTCATCACGGTAAAACAGACCGTGCTTGCGCTGATTGCCGGCAACGTGATCGCGTTTCCAATCCGGGCAATCCGCCACCAGCTGCCGCGCTACATGGGCATATTTCAGCCCGGGACCGGCCTGCAGATCCTGGTTCTGGGACAGTTTTTCCGGGTGATCAGCCTGCTGGCGGTCACGGCGGTTTATTATATACTGACATGAAGAATAAAACTGAAAAATGGGGACAGATCTATTTTTTAATCTATTTTTTAAAAACGGGGACGGATTAAAAAAAAAGATCTGTCCCGAATAAAGAGATGAAGGAAAAAACGGCAAAAAGAAAACTGCGCACGGGATTTACCACGGGTACGGCCGCAGCGGCGGCGGCAAAAGGCGCAGTGCAGGCCGCACTCGGCAGACAGGCGCCCGCGCATGTGGACGTGCGCCTGCTGACCGGTGATACGCTCCGGATTGCCGTGCACAACTGCACTGTAACAGACCCATCCGCTGCGGTGTGCACGGTCATCAAGGACGCAGGAGACGATCCGGATGCCACCCACGGGGCGGAAATCGGCGCGCGGATCAAGTTCACCGGGCCCGGCGCCGGCCTGCACATCAAAGGCGGAGCCGGTGTGGGCACGGTTACCCGGCCCGGTCTGGAAACCCCGCCCGGATCGCCGGCCATCAACCCGGGGCCGCAAAAAATGATCCGCCAAACCGTGCAGCAGGCACTGGACGCGCATGCGGATCCGCGCGGAGCGGAAATCGAAATATTTGTCCCCCGGGGCGAGATCATTGCCGGCCGCACCTTAAACGCCCGGCTCGGCATCGTCGGCGGCATTTCGATTCTCGGCACCACCGGCGTGGTAAAGCCGATGAGCCATGAGGCCTACATTGCCACCATTGCTTCGGCCATGTCCGTTGCAAATGCCAGCGGGACCGATACCGTGGTCTGCACCACCGGCAGAAGAAGTGAAAGACACGCCCAGGCCCTGTTTGCCGACCTGCCGGAACCGGCATTTGTCCAGATCGGCGACTATTTTGAAAAATCCATGCAGCTTGCGGCAAAAAACGGATTTTCGCGCATTGTGCTCGCCGCCTTTTTCGGCAAGGCCGTGAAAATGGCCGCAGGCGCGCCCCACACGCATGCGGCAAAATCGAAAATGAACCTGGCCGAGCTGTCCCGGTGGGTCAGTGACCGATGCCCGGACCCGGATGCGGCAAACCGGGTGGCATCCGCCAACACGGCCCGGGAGGCGTTTTTTGAAATCAAGGACGCCTGCCCGGAAGTGTTTGCGGAAGTCGGGGCGCGCATGACTGCCGCGGCACACGCCTTTGCCGGCGGCGGCCCGCGAATCCGGGCCGTGATTTTCGACTACACCGGGGAGGTGGCATTTGACACTGCGGAAAAGGGAGCATTCCTATGAAACATTGCATACTGGTCGTCGGCATGGGCATGTGCCGGGATGATCTGTGCCAGAAACATCTTGCGGCGGTTCAAAGCGCGGACTTTCTGGTGGGCACCGAGCGGCACCTGGGCTGGTTTTCCGATCATCCGGGCCGGCGGCGGGCCATCGACGCGCCCTTGCCCGAGGTGCTCGCAGAAATCGAAAAACAGGCCGAAACCGCCCGGGTTGCGGTACTGGCCAGCGGGGATCCCCTTTTTTTCGGCATCGGCGCCACCCTGATCAAGCAGTTCGGCGCGCAAAACGTGACCATCCATGCCAATGTTTCCTCCATGGCCGCGGCGTTTTCCCGGATCGGCAAAACCTGGCACAACGCGCAAGCCGTGAGCCTGCATGCCAGAGACGGCGGCTATCGGCTCAATGAGGCGCTTGCTTCCGGCCGGCCGATCTTTGTGCTCACGGATCCGAAAAACAGCCCGGATCAGGTGGCGCGCATGGTCATGGAGCGGGCCGGCGGGGCGTTTGCATTCCGGGTGTTCGAATGCCTGGGCATGGAAAACGAGCGCATCCGCAGACTCGCCCCTGCGGTGGCCGCAAACGAGCGTTTCCTGAACCCGAACGCCGTGATTCTGGAACCCGAAGAAAGCCCCGCCGCAGGATCGCCGATTTACCCGGGCGCGCCGGAAGACCATTATCTCCATTGCCCGGCAATGATCACTAAGGCCGAAGTTCGCGCCGTGGTCTTGTCCAAACTGCGCCTGTCCCCGGATCACGTTTTCTGGGATTTGGGTGCGGCAAGCGGGGCCGTGGCAATCGAGGCGTCCCTGTTTGTCACATCCGGGCGGATCGTGGCAGTGGAAAAAAATCCGGATCGGGCCGAACACATCCGAAAAAACGCCGCAAATTATGCGCCCGGCAGAATCGAGATCGTGGAAAACACACTTCCCGGCGCAATGGACGAACTGCCCGATCCGGACCGTATTTTTATCGGGGGCGGCGGCAGGAATATTGCCGAAATTGTCCGCAGGGCCGGATCGCGCCTGCGGCCCGGCGGACGGATCGTGGCCAACATCGTGATACTCGAAACCCTGAACCAATGCCTGGACGCACTGGGGCGGCAGGATTTTGCCGTTGATACCGTGCAGGTCCAGGTGAACCGGTCTGCTCCCATGCCCGGCGGGATTCGCCTTGAGGCCCGAAATCCCGTGTTCGTGGTCAGCGCCGAAAAACCGGTTTAAAAACCAGAGGGACATGCAATGAGCAAAACAGAAAAACACCCTGTCCGGATCGTTGGCGCCGGCCCCGGGGACCCGGAGCTGATTACGGTCAAGGGCAGGCGCGCGCTGGAGCAGGCAGAGCTGGTGGTCTATGCCGGTTCCCTGGTGCCCGAGGCCGTGCTGGCATGGGCGGGCAAACAAGTTCGGCTTGAAAACAGCGCAAAAATGCATCTGGATCAGATTGTTGACCTTATGGTCCGGGCACACGCTGCAGGGCAAAAGGTGGTGCGGCTCCATTCCGGAGATCCTTCCCTGTACGGGGCCATAGCCGAACAGATCCGGGCCCTTGAACAGCAGAATGTGCCATGCGAGGTGATTCCGGGTGTGACCGCTGCATTTGCCGCGGCCGCAAAACTCCAAATCGAATACACCCTGCCGGAAATCTGCCAGACCCTGATATTCACCCGCATGGAAGGGCGCACCCCGGTGCCGGAAGAAGAAAACCTGGCCGATCTGGCCGCGCATCAGGCCAGCATGGCCATTTACCTGTCCTCCGGCATGGCCGACAGGCTCCAGGCCCTACTCACAGACAGCTACGGGGAAAACGCCCCTGTGGCCGTGGTGTTCAAGGTCTCCCACCAGGACGAAAAGATTCTGTGGACCCAGGCCGGCAGCCTGGCCCAAACCATGAAGGCCGAAGGCATAACCCGGCAGGCCCTGGTGATTGCCGGCCGGGCGCTGGGGGCGCAAAAAGCCGGGCATGCCGCCTCCCGGCTCTATGACCGCGGCTTTACGCACGGATACCGGCAGGGACATGAATAAACATCGCAAAAAATCCACTGTCGCAGTATGGGCCGTTACCCCGGCAGGATCGCGGATTGCGGCGCAAATCGCCGGGCATCTCAACGGCGCTGTGGTGCATACAGGCCCGAACGCCGGGGAAATCCCGGGCGGCAAGCGGTTTGACCGCCTGGCGCAAGCAGTGGAAGAAATCTTTGCCGCCCATGACGCACACGTTTTTGTCATGGCCGCCGGCATTGCCGTACGCATGATCGCGCCGCTGATCACCTCCAAGCAGACCGACCCGGCCGTGGTTACCGTAGATGACACCGGCGCCTTTGCTGTCAGCCTGCTTTCCGGGCATATGGGCGGGGCCAATGCGCTTGCAGCCCAAGTGGCCGACATTATCGGCGCCCGCACGGTGATTACCACCGCCACGGACCGCGGCGGCATCCCGGCAGTCGACCTGCTGGCCGCAGAATCCGGCCTGGGCATTGAAAACCCGACGGCAGTCAGGGCCGTGAGCATGGCGTTGATCGCAGGACAGCCGGTGTTGCGATACGACCCTTACGGTGTCCTGGAACCGTCCCTGGGTCCGTGGACGCAAACGATACAAACCCCGGATTTTAAAAACCAGCCCGGCATATACGTGTGTCACGAAACCGCCGATTTGCCCGAAAACGTGCTGGTGCTGCGGACTGCCTCTCTGGCCGTGGGCGTGGGGTGCAACAGCGGCACCCCGGGAGCCGAACTTTGCAGCGCCGTGGACGCGGTGTTTGCCCGTCATGGCCTGGCTTTCGCCAGCATCCGGCATTTGGCAACGATCTCTGAGAAAATATCCGAGCCCGGTATGCAGGAACTGGCATCATACCTGAAATGCCCGCTCAAAAGCTTCACCCGGGCCGAACTCGAAACTGTCAAAAACATCCCCACCCCCTCTGCAATGGTGGAAAAACACATGGGAGTCAAAAGCGTATGCGAAGCAGCAGCCATCCTGGCAGCCCGAACGGGACCGATCACGGTGCCCAAGCAGCGCATCGGGAACACCACCGTGGCGGTGGCGGCCCTGCCCTCTTTGTCGTAGGCATCGGGCCCGGGGACCCGGAGCACATGTCGCAAATGGCCCGGCAGGCCATTGCCCGGGCCGAGGTGATCTGCGGGTATGCCACGTACGTGGACCTGATCCGCCCACTGGTCACAAACCAATCCATAATCGCAACGGGCATGACAAAAGAGGTGGAGCGGGTGCACCGGGCAATTGAAACCGTTTCACAAGGGCGCTCCTGTGCCCTTGTCTGCAGCGGAGATCCCGGCATATACGCCATGGCCGGGCTGGTATTTCAGGTGTGCGCGCAGAACCATATCAAAATCGGGGATCGCCCCGGAGAGCTGGACGTATCCGTCATACCCGGGATCCCGGCGCTGTGCGCCGGGGCCGCCCTGCTGGGCGCGCCCCTGATGCACGATTTTGCCGCCATCAGTTTAAGCGACCTGCTCACCCCCTGGGAAATGATCGAAAAACGGCTGAATGCCGCGGCCATGGCAGATTTCGTGGTGGTCCTCTACAACCCGAAAAGCAAAAAGCGGCACTGGCAGCTCGATGCCGCGCAAAATATCCTGCTCGGGCACCGGAAACCCGGCACCCCGGTGGGCCTGGTGAATTCGGCCATGCGGGCAAATCAACAAATCGCGCTGACCACATTGGATGCCCTGGACACGGGCCGGGTGGATATGCAGACCACGGTTTTTGTGGGAAACAGCCGGACCTTTGTATACGGCAGCCACATGGTGACCCCCCGGGGGTATGACGAAAAATACGAACTTGCTTTAAAGAAGGCGGAACAAGAATGATACACGGTCACGGCGGAAACATCCATGCCGCAGCAGCTGCCCTGGGATGCGCTCCTGAAGAAATCACGGACATGAGCAGCAACATCAACCCGCTGGGCCCTATGCCGGGCCTGCTCGAAGACCTCGGCCAGCACATCGAAAGCGTGTGCATGCTCCCGGAAGTCGATGCCGCACGGGCGGTGCAGGCATATGCAAAATGGCAAAACATCCCGGAAGAACAGGTTATCGCGGGTGCCGGCACCACCGAGATTCTCTACCAGCTGCCCCGGGCCCTGGACATTGAATCCGCCCTGGTTGTCGGGCCCACCTATGCGGATTACGCCGACGCCCTGAAGATCAACCAGGCGGCGTGCAAATATTACATGCGCGATGCGCAAAACGGTTTCCAACCGGACATGGAAGGACTCCGGCAGGCCGCAGAAGGCACGGACGCGCTTTTTTTCTGCAACCCCAACAACCCCACCGGCGGCTGCACCGACACAGGCGCACTGGCGTCTCTGGCCCGCAGCCTGCCGAATACATACCTGGTCGTGGATGAATCCTATCTGCCGTTTGTCCCGGGCCGCGGGGATGATACCATGGCCAAAATGGACCTGCCCAATACGGTGGTGCTCCACTCGCTTTCCAAGATGTTTTGCATCCCCGGCCTGCGGATAGGCTTTTGCACCACTCCCGGAGCCCTGGCGGAAAAAATCGCGGCCTATTGCCCGCCCTGGCGCGTCAATTCGCTTGCCCAGCAGGCCGTGATCCGGATTTCCCGGGACCCGGAAAATGCCCGGGCCCATGCCGAAAAAACCCGGCATTACCTGCACGGGCAGCGCGCGGACATGCATGACCGGCTTTCAGATGCCCCGGGCCTCACGGTATTCCCGTCGGATGCCACCTTTATCCTGATGAAAGCCGATTTTTTCACGGCCGCGGAAATCACATCCCACCTGCTTGAACACCGCATTTTGATCCGCGACTGCAGCAATTTTAAAGGCCTGTCCGATCATTTTTTCCGGATCTCGCTAAAGGACGCCCGGGCAAACGAACGCGCGGCCCGGCTGATTACGCAATTTGCACAAAGCCGGCATCAAATCAGGGTTTAAAAATAAGCCGGCATCTGTTATGGGTTTTGTGTAAATCGGAAATTTATAATGGATGCGCAAAAAAGCAGGGTCTCGCATGATCATTTCTCTTTCCAACGGCAGAAAAATTGACACCGAGCGCGACCTGACTGCAGCGGAACGCCATGTTGTCCAAAAGCTCTATGCGTGGCAGTCCCTGGTCGACAGCGCGGCTGCCTTCCGGGAAAAAAGGGATCAGGCGCTTGGCACCGGGTGGAACAACTCCGGGCCCGTGGCTCAACGCTCGGTCCTGCGGCAGATCATCGCAGACCTGGAAGCCTCGGTTGCCGCCCGGCTGAAAAAAACTTAGGAAGATGTGTTGCCTGTTACGGACAAACCATGGACATAGACAAGCTGATTCACCTGGCCGGCACCTTTTTTCACACGCACACCTACATTGCCATTGGCATCCTTGCGGCCCTGGCCGTTATCACCTGGCTGCGGCCGAAGATGATCCTTAAAAGCATCCTGGCGATTATCGCCGCGGTGGTTGTCGGCTATATCCTCTATCTCCTGTGGCAGGCGCTCATGGCCGGGATATCCGGAAAGGAACATATGATCGACAAATATTAGGCCGCAGGACAGGAGATATCATGAAACCCCTTAAAACAAAAATTTTCACCTATTTCACCCTGAACATCAACCCGCCCAACGAGCTCCAGATCAATCAATGGCTGGCCGCCAATCCGGACATTGAAATCGTTGACATGCTGCAGTCCGAATCCATGACCACGCGCAACGGCGAGGTTGAACGCAACCTGAGCATAACCATCGTTTACCGGGAGATTGAACAAGCACAATCCTGACACGGCGTGTTGCCGCATGCATCCGCAGGCCTGATCGTGGTGGTCGGCGGCTTGATTGCAGGCATTCATCGTGATTGCCCGCGTGCTGCGATGGGAAAAACTCTCCGTATAGCGCCGGGAACTTTACATACAAATCGAATTTTGCTATAAATTTTCTAATGCTCAGCAAGCAGATGAGAACCTGTATGCTTGCCCGGAAAAAGGGCGAACCCGCAGGTTCGCGCCGTTTTTACCCCTCTAAGGAGCCGGCCGTTTTCCGGGGACAAGAACCTTGCTTCTTACTGAAAAAGACATGATCCGATTTTCAGGCCGAGTGGCTTTTTATCTCTTGTTTGCTGCTTTTCTTGCTGCCGGTGTTCTCCCCCTGCAGGGCGTCTGCGCTCCCGACAATCTGCCGGATAACAACCGGCAGCCTGCCCCGGCGCAATCCGCTGTCCGGAAAATCAACCTCACACCCCAAGAACAGGCATTTCTGGAGGAACATCCGGTTATCCGGGTGGGCAACGAGGATGACTGGCCGCCTTTTGACTTCAGCGAACACGGGCGCCCCAAGGGTTATGCCATTGAACACCTGGAGCTCCTGGGCCAGCGGCTGGGCATCTCCTTTCAATACGTAAACGGCTACACCTGGTTTGAACTGCTGGGGCTGTTCAAAGACGAGAAGATCGACCTCCTGCCCTGCCTGTGGATATCCGAGAACCGAAAAAAGTTCATGAGTTTCACCGAGCCGTACCTGGAGCTGCCCTACGTGATTGTGGCCAGAAAAGAGGACCGATCCATACAGACGGTCGAAGACCTGCAAGGCAAGACTGTTTCGGCGGCCCAGGGATATAAGCAAAAAGAGGTGCTTGACAGCGCGTATCCTGAAATCAAGGTGCTTGCGGTACAAAACGCCCTGCAGGGACTGGAGGCCGTGGCATACGGCGAGGCCGATGCCTACATCGGATACCTGGGAACCGTGGCCTACCTTATGGCCACGCGCTTTCTGGGCAGCCTGCAGATCTGCGGAGAGACCAAGGCTCCCGAGCTTGGCCCCCAGGGTCTTCACATCGCCGTGCGCCAGGAACTGCACATGCTCCGGGGCATCCTGCAGAAAGCCATGGATGATTTAACGGACAAGGAAAAAGTGGAGCTGGCCCAGAAATGGATCCCCGGGGAGCAAACCCGCATGCCCGAGCTCACCACCGAGGAAAAGGTGTTTTTGCGCAAAAACCCGGTGCTCAAGGTGGATAATTTAAGGAACTGGCCGCCGTTTAACTTCCGTGAAAAGGGCAGACCCAAGGGCTTTTGCATCGATTATATGAACCTTTTGGCCGACAAACTGGGCATCGAAATCGAGTATGTCCCGGGATCCGATTGGGGAGAATTCATGGATTCACTGCAGGCCGGGAACCTGGACTGCCTCTGCGATATCGTGGAAACGCCGGACCGGCAGGAAACAATCGCCTTTACAGATCCGTATTTCACCATTTTTTCCGGCATCGTGGTCCGCAAGGGAAACGAACGGTTCACCAACTTAAAGGATCTGGCAGGAAAAAAAGTGGCTGTGCCGGCGGATTTTTACTACCAGGAGTTACTGGAAAAGCACTATCCCGAACTGCAGGTAATAGCCGAAAAAGACACCCTTAGCTGCCTCAAGGCGGTTTCTTCCGGAAAGGCGGAGGCCGCCTTATCTGAAAAGCCGGTTTTTGACTACCTGATCACCGAGCATTTTCTCACGGACCTCAAAAGCGTGCCGATCATGGGAAGCCTGCATTTCGAAAACACCCCCGTATCCATAGGGGTGAAAAAAGACACAACTATTCTGCAGGATATCCTGCAAAAAGCCATGGACAAGGTCACCCGGGAGGAGCGGGCCAGGCTCTACAGGCGCTGGTTAAATCAGGATGTTTCCGAACCCGGCGCACCGAAAATCCTGCTGTCTCCCGGGGAACGCCAGTGGCTTGAAGAAAAGGAGGAACTCCGCGTTGCCGTCCACCCCTCCTGGCCGCCCTTTGAAGAGATCGATGAAAGCGGTTCCTGCAGAGGGATTGCTGCGGACATCATGGATCTGCTGTCCGAAAGACTCGGCATCCCCATGCGGGTGATCCCCACAAAAAGCTGGCAGGAAAGCCTGGCAGCCCTTGAAAACGGCAAATGCGATCTCCTGTCCAGCGTATCCAAGAGCAAACCGGAACAACGCGGCTTTGTTGTCTCCAAGCCGTATATCAAATCCGTCAATGTAATGGTGGTAAGAAACGGGCAGCCCTATATACCGGAACTGCACGCACTGGAAGGCAAACGGGTGGCCCTCGTGGACAACAATCCCACAGCAAGCTACCTTGAAGACCACTTCCCCCGGATTGATCTTCAACTCTACCCCGACCTGAACCAGGCGCTTCAGAGTGTTTCCAAGGGGCAGACCGATGCCGCCGTGGGCAGTCTGCACCGGGTCAGCCACGCAATCCATGAGCTGGGTCTTTATGACCTGAAAATCGCCGGGCAGACCCCCTACAAGGAGTCCCTCGGCCTGGGCATCAGAAACGATGACCTGATCCTGAACTCCATTATGAACAAGGCCCTGGAGTCGCTTTCCGAGCGGGAGGTAAGCCGGATCACGAGAAAATGGCTGTCTGTAAGATATGACAAGGGTTTTGACACACTCCTTTTGCTGCAGATACTCGGGGCAGCGGCCCTTCTGCTGAGCCTGTTTCTTTTCTGGAACAGGAAACTTGCCCGTTTAAACCGAAAACTCGGTGCGGCCCACGAAGCCCTGGCCATTAAAAGCCGGGAGCTGGAGCGGCTCTCAATTACTGACCCGCTGACCGGGATCTTCAACCGGATGAAATTCGAAGACATCCTGTTAAACGAGATCAAACGGGTCCAGCGGACACGACAGCCCTTTTCCGTGATTATGCTGGACGTGGACCACTTCAAGGAAATCAACGATTCATACGGGCATCAGGCCGGAGACATCGTTCTCCAGGAACTGGCCGGGTTTCTGCAGGCCAGTGTCCGAAAAGCCGACACCCTCGGCCGCTGGGGCGGCGAGGAATTTCTCATCCTCTGCCCGGAAACAACGGGCAAGGGCGCAGCCGTCCTGGCCGAGCATCTGCGCGGGCTGATTGCCACGCGAAGGATCACCGTGGCCGGCAGGGTCACGTGCAGCTTCGGGGTGGCCCAACATCGGCCGGGCGAAGGGGAAACTCAGCTCTTAAGTCGCGTGGACCGGGCCATGTACCGGGCCAAAAAGGGCGGCAGAAACCGGGTGGAACTGGCCGGCTGAGGCGCCGGCCGAAATTTTCCGCCTGCAGGGTCCGAACTTTTCCACGTCGAATCTGCCCCTGTTTTCTTTGTTTTTTCCGGGGCCAGATGTTAGATTGTTTTATACATTTTTCAATATATCAGCGGGGGATCCGCGATTGATTTCTGAAAAAATACCGGAGGAGATCAGATGAAAAAGAAATGGCTGTGTTTAATGATGATAATCCCGCTGGCATTTGCCCTTGCCGGGTGCGGGGCCAACAAAACAACCAAGGGTGCGGGAGCCGGTGCGGTCGCGGGAGGTCTGCTCGGTGCGATCATTGGCCACCAGTCCGGCCACAAAGAGGGCGGCGCGGTCATCGGCGCGGCTGCTGGCGCCGGGCTCGGAGGCCTTATCGGCTATCGCATGGAAAAGCAGGCCGAGGAACTCGAAACCGTGCGGGGCATGGAAAACGTTAACTATAACGAGGACACCAAGGAAATTGATGCGACCATGAACATCCTGTTTGATTTCGACAAGGCGGACATCCGCCCCGGAGAAAAATCAAAACTCGACGAGCTCGCCCAGGTGTTTTCCAAGTATCCGGAAAATATCGTGATTGTCGAGGGACATACCGACAGCAAGGGATCGGCCGCATACAATAGAAGACTCTCTGAGCTACGGGCCTCAAAGGTCTCGGAATATATCCGGTCCCAGGACATTGATATTTCGAAACTGACGGCAAAAGGATACGGTGAATCCCAGCCTGTGGCCACAAATGAAACCGCCGAAGGCCGGGAGCAAAACCGCAGGGTCGATCTCCAGATCTCCGCAGACCCGGAGCGGGTTCCCCAAGATGCACCTCAGGGCCGGAGGTAAAGCCGAAAAGAGCAGCCCTGGACCAGCCTTTTCCCGATTGTCCGGGGATTGCTGAACAGGGCTGACAAAAAAACCACGGCGGGCGCATTCACTATAATAACAATTTTTTTCTGCATCTCTATTGCTCCCTGTGCTCTTTTCATGAATAATGATTTTTATTGCTTACAAAAAAGGAGTGTATTAAATAAGTATTATAAATAACACCCTTTTTCAAACAAAGGAGGAAAAGCCGATGAAATGCTCAGCTTTGATTGGCAATTTGCTTTTATGCGTTGCTTTGCTCTGGTCAAGCGGATGTGCAACAGGAGACACCACGATTTCTCCGGCCTTCCACGAGGTTCAGCCTGAAAAAATTGCAGTGGTTGACGTTACAGGAGATATAAGGGGGGATGCCCCCAAAAACCAGGTTGAGGATTACTTTACGGCCGAGATGCTTAAAAAGGGCTACCGCATGATCGAAAGAAACAGGGTGAACAAAATACTGGATGAACAGGATTTTCAGCGCTCCGATCGCACCACGGACTCAGAGGCGGCCCGGATCGGCAAAGTATTGAATGTCCCGGCAGTTGTAACGCTTGAGGCAAACGTGGAGGGTGAAAAAGTAAGTGTTACCGGGAAAATGATTGATACAGAGACCGCAGAGATCCTCTGGACCGGAACCGGTGGCGGCGGCAGCGGAGAAACACTGGCAACTGCAGGCGGCGCTGTGGTCGGCGCTTTAACCGGTTCGCAAGTCGGCGATGGTTCCGGAAAGGTTGCAGGGACAGTTGCAGGCGGCGTTCTCGGCGGTGCTGCAGGCAAGGCCTTATCCCCGCAAACCGCCAAGGTTGTTCAAAAAACCATTAAACAGATGGTCGCAGATTTGCCCCAGAGGTAATCGGCAGGCATATGCCCTCTATAAAACCATTTTTCAGGGAGGTACGAAATGCGCAAATATATCACAGTTTTCATGATTGCCCTTGGTTTTATCCTTGCATCTTCGGCGGCAAACGCCTTTGATTACGAGGACTGGATCCCGCTGCTGCCCGATAGCATCGGCGAGCTGGACAAACAGGGCGAACCCGAAGGCATGAACATGGAGGAAAGCGGGCAGTCAGGGTCCACTGTGGAACAGGAATATTCCGATGGCAGCGGAAAGGATGCCCGCCTGACAATTCTCACCGGCTCAGGCGCCCCGGTGATAAAAGAATTTAAAACCCTGCAGAAATTCAATATGGAAACCGATGAAAGAAAAGTAAAGACGCTTGAAATTTCAGGGCATAAGGCAGTTCTTGACCTCGACAAGAAAGGGGGCAAAAGCAACCTGATGATTTCGGTTCAAGATAAAACCCTCGTGGTCATCGGGACAAAATCCTTTGACAGTGAAAAGGATTTGACTTCACTGGGAAATGATGTCCCGCTTTCCGAGATTGCGGATTCCGTAAAATAAAGAGAACATCCGAATGATTTCAAATCAGTGACTTTTCCGGAGGTTGTTTTGGAAATAAAATCCCGGTCAAAGAAAAAGGGCTGCCTGCCAGGATGCCTACTGGTATTTATCATAATCATTGTATTGCTGGCCGTATTGGCTGTAGTCGGCTACCTGAACAGGCACGCGATTCTGCCGTTTGTAACGGATAAACTCGGCATGGAGGTTTCCTCGGTAATACACCATGTCGGCACAAAGGCGAAAACCGGTATGCCCCCCGAATTTCTGGATAATGCCTATAAAATTGACATGCCGCAGGGGAATAAAACCGTCAAAGTGACCACATCGGATACGTCTCCGGATCAGACCTATGACGAATTTATCCAGTATTTCAAGCAGGAGGGCTGGAAAGTTAAAAAGGAAATGGAAGCCCTGGAAATGGCCCCGGGACAGACCGGTGCCATTTCCGAATATATGGAAGAGGATATAAAAGCTGCCGAACTGTCCAGAAACGGCCGTAAGATGAGCTTTGCAGTGACCAGGTATAATGAAGAGACTGTTGCCGCGGTATGGCATACGCCCGGCTCGGATTCTGCGGAGGCAAGCTCTGAACGCGCGGGTTCCGAACCTGAGAAATCCGATGAGGCCAAAAAGCAGCCAGAAGAAGTCTCCGGCTCCGATCCTGAAGATATACCGCTTTATCCCGAATCCGTACGCACCGCCTATCAGAAGGCGGAAAAGGACGGCAGTGTCTTTCACGCGGCTACCTACGCGGCAAAAGCGGACAAGGAAAAAGTGCTGACATTCTATGAAACGGAAATGGAAGAAAAGCACTGGGAAATCGTGAAAAAAGCCGAAAGCGGGGAGGAAAAATATTTAGAGGCCAAAAAGGCCAAAGACAAAGTGCGTATCATCATAAGGCCGAGCGACGATTACACGGGCTATACTGATGTGGAGATGGAGGCAGAATATCGCGAAAAACAGTAGCGGCTGAAGCTGCTGTACCCGCCATCGCTTTTTCCTTAAAACCCCGGGCCCTGACCCCACAGGCGGGCCGGGGCCCCGGGCTAAAACCAGAATTCCGGATAACGGCGGCGCGGTGCGATGTTATTGACCAGCAGGGCCACTGCTGCAATTCCCATAAACGAACCCGATGGCTCGGCGCCCATTTTCTTTAAAAAATCCTTTTCCGAGATCACCCCGATGACCGCATCATTGCCGTTGACAACCGGAACGCCGGAGATGTTTGCCGCAGCCATGCGCTCCGCGGTCTCCACCAGGGAAGTGTCCGGATGCACGCAAATCACCTCACGGGTCATGACATCTTCGGCGCGCATGGAACGGGCGATGCGGTCCACCGCATGATTGTAGGCAAACCGGTAGATCTCCATGAAATCGGCGGGCGTGATATCAATATAGCCCTGCATTTCTTTCATGGCGGCAATAATGTCCTCGTTTTCAAGATCCACGGGCGAGCCACCGCCCGGATCATCAGAATTAAACTGCATTTTTGCCCACGGGGGTCTTGCCTTTTCAGCAGCCTGGGTTTTTATTTGACTTAAATCAAGGACCGGGTTTCTGCCGTGCGTTACAAAGGTATGGAAAAGAATTATAATTTTTAGTAGCACAATCATGCCGCAATATTCTAAGGGGGCGGAAATGATAACGAGAAAACTCGACGAAACGGGCATTATGGACAATGCCCACAATGTTGATCCCAGAAACCTCTACAACGCCCGGGACGCTATGATTACCCTGAAAAGCCGGAATGAAGTGAAGATGCCGCCCATGAGAGCGGTTATTTATCTTGAACTGGGCGATACGGTCCTTGAGATCATTTCTGCGGACAGTCCCGAACCAAAATCCGAAGCTTCCTGGCAGGTGGGATATCGGGGCATTGCCCTTGAGGTAAACGATATGAAAGAGGCCGTTGACTATCTGAAGAGCAAGGCAATAACTATAGCCCGTGAGCCTTTGGACCTGGGCGATTCATATCGTGGAGAGATAAGAGATCCCGATGGGCTCATTATTGAGCTCAGACAATGGAAATAATTTAACTTTGCTAATCAGCAAAATCACAAGGCTTTTTATGAGATGGACAGCAAGCGGTATTAATCACGAATACTGATGAACAGGAGAGCGACCGTCCGGTTGACCGGATACGAAACAGAATCGAAAAAATCAACAGTAAAGGCGAAAATCCGCGGCTTTCCCTGTCCATGGGCTGCGCACACCGGACCGACGGAGAACCAAAAAACCTGCAGAAATTGTTTCAGAAGGCAGATGATCTCATGTACAAGGATAAAATGAAAAGAAAGGCAATGCCGACCTGAAGAAATGCGTCATATGTTGATATCGCAGCGATCCGCTGGAAAAGGAGATACTCAATGAAAACGGGTAAGACAAAAGACTGACGAACCAAGCTCATTACGGGTCAGGGCCGGTTACTCGTAATAAAGCAACGGCTGACAAAATGGTCTTTATCCTTATCCGGAGAACCTCTGTCTCATGGATTCCCGGAACAGCTCTTTTGCGTTATAGGAGCTTCTGACAAAGGGGCCGGATTCCACCGCGTCAAAGCCCATGGCCAGGGCCTTGGTTTTCATTTCTCGAAATTCTTCCGGAGGGATGAAACGTTTTACGGTAAGGCTGTCCAATGCGGGCTGGAGATACTGACCTATGGTAAGTATGCTGCATCCTGCGGCCAGCAGGTCCTCAAAAACTTCCTCCAGCTCCTTTTCCTCTTCGCCCAGGCCGGCCATGATCCCGGACTTGGTTGTTATGCCCGGGTTTTGATGTCTGGCTGCTTTCAAAACGTCCAACGATCTCTGATAATCTGCCTGCGGCCTGGCGGAAGGGTAAAGCCTGGGAACGGTTTCTATGTTGTGGTTGAAAACATCAGGGCCTGTCGAAATCACCCTGTTTAAGGCATTTAAATCGCCCCTGAAATCCGGGGTGAGCACTTCGACGCCGATTTTCGGTATTTCTTTTTTAAGGATTTTAATGGTGTCTGCAAAAAGGCCCGCTCCCCCGTCTCCTATATCGTCGCGGGTCACGGAGGTTATAACAGCATATTCAAGTCCCGTCTCTTTTACTGCATCAGCCACCCTTGAGGGTTCGCCGGGATCCAGCGGCAGCGGTGTGCCGCGGCCTACGGCGCAGAAACGGCAGTTCCTGGTGCAGCGATTGCCAAGTATCAGGAAGGTGGCTGTTTTTTTTGAGAAGCATTCCCAGATATTCGGGCACCGTGCCTCCTGGCAGACTGTATGAAGCCCTCGGTCGGCCAAAAACCGGCGCATCTGTTCATATGCGGGGCCCGAGGGCAGTCTGCGCCTGAGCCACGGCGGTTTGGGGGACAAATAGCCTTTAACCGCTGATGGAGTGCGCGCCATTGGTCTTAATCGCCTTGCAGCATATTGATATAATCGTCCGCGGTCATAGGGGCTTCGAATTCGGACTTGTCCGAGGGCTTGATCACTATGATCCAGCCTTTTTCATAGGGACTCTGGTTTATCAGGTCTGGTGAGTCTTCAAGGGCGCTGTTTACCTCTAGTATTTCGCCTCCCACCGGCATGTAGAGTTCGGAAACCGTTTTGACCGACTCAATGGTTGCAAAAGCTTCGTCCCTGCCGAATACATCTCCCGGCGCCGGGAGCTCAACAAATACGATCTCTCCGAGCTGGTCCTGGGCATAATCGCTTATTCCCGTTCTTACATGCCCGTTTTCCGGTCTTATCCATTCGTGGTTTTTCCCGAATCTGAGATCTTCGGGGATTTCGAGTTCATCAATTGCTTTCATTTAGGGTCTCCTTTGAACTTTTATCCGTGAAAAGGCTGATCCATTGCTTTCATGGAGGTTTCCATAATGATTTCAGGCAGGGTCGGGTGTGCGTGAACCGTTTCGGCCAGGTCCCTGACAGTTGCATTCATCTTTACTGCCAGGGCGGCTTCTGCTATCAGGTCCGTGGCATGGGGGCCGATAATGTGAACCCCGAGGACCCTTCCGCTGCCGGTTTCTGAAATTATCTT
The DNA here is from genome assembly GCA_046537995.1 of Desulfobacterales bacterium. Lineage (GTDB taxonomy): Bacteria > Desulfobacterota > Desulfobacteria > Desulfobacterales > Desulfosalsimonadaceae > Desulfosalsimonas. The sequence goes on along the minus strand of JBKHJS010000019.1, from coordinate 4,425 downwards.
GGCCTGCCCGGCGATTTCCCCGATTGCCTGGGCCTTGCCCAGCGGCCTGAACAGGGCGCTGTCAGCCCGCACCGAGTAGCCTTCTTCCCCGGCCTGTGCTTCTGTCAGCCCCACGTTTGCCACCTCGGGAGATGTGAATATCGCCCCGGGAACAGTGTTATAATCCATGGTTTTCCCCCCGCCCATAGCGTTTTGCGCCGCTGTCATGCCTTCTGCCCAGGCTGAGTGGGCAAGCATTATCTTTGAAGGGCCCAGGATGTCTCCTACAGCATATACATCCGGGTTGGCTGTCACCATGGTTTCGTTTGCAAGTATCCAGCCCTTCTCGTCGGTCTGCACCCCCAGGGAATCAAGGCCTTTGATTTCAGGGGTCACCGGGCTGCGACCGATACAGACAAGTATTTTGTCCGCCTGGTAAAATGAGGGCTCAGGATCCTTTTTAGAAGGATTCCCGGCAAAAGGCGAGGGGCGGATTTCCACATTTAGTTTTCCGTCTTTTTCCTCTGCTCCCGCCACCGTGCTGTTGACCATGAAACCGATTTTTCGTTTTTTCATTTCCCTCTGAAGGATTTTTGAACAATCCTCGTCAACCGAGGGCAGCGGAAGCATGCGGGGCAGGGCCTCAACAACGGTAACCCTGGAGCCCAGCGCGGAAAGAAGGAATGCAAACTCGCATCCGATCACGCCTCCGCCCACTATAAGGACGGATTCAGGCACTTCCCGCAGGTTAAGAGCGTGATCGCTTGAAATGATCCTTTCCCCGTCAAAGGGGATCTCCGGCAGCTCGAAAGGACGGGTTCCGGCGGCGACAATAAGCTTGTCCCAGGCGATCTCCTGCTCTTTGCCTTCGGCCGTGCGCACGGCTGCAAGATTGTTTCCCTTTATAAGCCCGGTTCCCTGCATGTAAGTAACCCGGTTGTGTTTGAGCAGGTTTATTATCCCGTCTGTCTGGGCTTTTACGATCCTGTTTTTTCTTTCCAATAAAGCCTGCATGTCAACATGGGCCGAGCCTTCCAGAGCGATGCCGTAGGATTGCGCCTTTTTTATTTTTTCCAGCAGTTCCGCGGTCGTTATCATTACCTTGGAAGGAATGCATCCCCTGTTAAGGCAGGTTCCGCCGGCATTGTCCTTTTCGATCACGGTGACCTCGGCGCCGGCCTGGGCCGCTCTCACTGCCGCCGTGTATCCCCCGGGTCCGGCGCCCAGTATTGCTATCCTTGTGGTCATGAGTTTCTCCCCTGCCTGTTAAAGGATTCCTATAACCCGGTCGCAGGATTCCATAAGGTCGACAAGCGAGTCATATGAACCCTTGGAAAACTGGTTGCCGGAGCTTTCGGTGTCAAGCCCCCGCAGCGCGGCATCCCGGGTTAAAACCTGTATATCCAGCCCCTTTTCCGCCAGAGGCTCGATCATGCCAGCCCCCGCCGGACTGGCCGTGGGGCGGCAGAACCTGACTGCTTCCTGAAGCAGAAACAGGTTTACGCTGTGGCCGGCTTCCATCATGTCTTCCGCAGTCTTTAAGGCCCGCTCTGCATTGTCGGTTCCGGGCCCGCTTTTTAGAAGAACGGCTATCTTCATGCCACGCTCCTTTCCTATCCTAGAATATCAGTTGAAGACTGTTTGCCGCGAAAAGCTCCGATACCCTGGCGTTATCAATTATTTCAAGGTCTTCAACCAGGTCGTTTTCATCCAGGCCGCGCTTTGCAAGAGATTCTTTTTCCGCGTAAAACTCGGCAGGATTCTCCTTGTTTTCGTAAAGCCCCCTGGCAACGAGTTCTTCGAGTGTCTCGCTCAAGGAAAGCCACTGGCTGTCTCCGGGATCCTGGCCTGCTCTGGCCAGATATACACCGTCGTCTATTAAGACAAAAACCGGTCTGAACCCCATTGATACGGCCCCGTTGGCATGCCGCAGCCCTTCCGGCGCCTGAAAGCTGCCGTAGGGGCCGTGGCGGACAACGATTAAAATGTCGCTAGTCATGACTTTCTCCTTGTCTATGGATTGATACTAAGCATAATGTCGGTTTCGCCCAGGATCTGGAAAAGGCTTTTAAGTGTTCCCGACTTTGCGCCTTCTATGAACTGGTCTTTTCGCAGACCGCGAAAACTGAAGCAGGTCCCTCAAAGATCGATCTTCACCCCCCGGGAGGCAAGATCTGCAAATCCCTTTTCCGCGTTTGGCGCCCCGGATGCCCTCTGTCCTTTTAAAAAGCAGTAGGTTCCGTCACCCGAGCCAATCACAGTGACATTGTGGCCTTTTTTTGCCGCCGCATCCGCTATGCCGAGCACGGTGTCGGCATCCTGTCCGCTGTAGGGCGGCGATCCGAGCATCATGGTAATTGTTTTCATAATCCCTCCAGAATAGTGTATAGTTCATTTGCGGAAACATCCCGCCCGCTGACCTGGAAAATATCTTCCATGTTTTTTCTCAGCTCCTGTTTTACCCGGGGGATTTCGATTTTTCCGCCTGTTTCCCGGGTCAGGGAGGTCATGGAAATATGTTCCAGTCCGCAAGGGTTTATCCAGTCATAGGGGTCAAGGGGCAGGTCCGCATTTATGGCAAAACCGTGCATGGCTATTTTCCTTTTGATCGCCAGGCCTATGCTCCCGAGTTTTTTGCCGCCGACCCAAGCCCCGTGGTTCAGGTGGCTTCGCTCCGCATTGATATTCCATGCCCGTGCTGTCCGGATCATGGTCTCTTCGAGTTTTTCAACGTATTTAGTTACCCTGAGGCGTTTTTTTTCAAGGCTGATGACCGGATATCCGATTACCTGGCCGGGTCCGTGATACGTGACATCCCCGCCCCGGTCGGTCTGGATTATCTCAATTCCGGCCTTTTCTGCCTCTGATTCCGATACCCTGAGGTTTTCCGGCCGTGCTGTTCGTCCCATGGTAAATACCGGACTGTGTTCGAGAAAAAGCACTATATCCGGGAAACCGTTGTTTTCTTTTTTGGCCTCCAGGATATTTGCCTGAAGATCCCATGCTGTTTTATATGAAACGGTTCCAAGATCAGCAAAATACCAGTTCAAGTTTTTTTCTTCCCTGCTCATCTGAAATGATTCAGGCCCTGAGTTTTCTGACCGCGGCTGCGATTGCTTCGGCCGCACGGCCAATTTCGTCTTCGGTGGTCATGCGGCCGGTGCTCAGCCGAAGGGTGCCCTTGGCCCATTTTTCCTTCATGCCCATTGCAGAGAGCACGTGGGAGACCGACACCGAGTCCGAGTGGCAGGCCGCGCCCGCAGAGGCCGCTGCCTGATCCTTTATCGCGCCGAGTATTTTGTCGGCCTCCAGGTCGTAAAAGGAGATGCTCAGTGTGTTTGGCAGCCTGTGCCCTGGATGCCCGTTTGTTTTTGCATCCGGGATTGCGGCCGAAATTTCTGCTTTCAGTCGGTCGCGAAGTTTTTTCATATGGGCAAAATTTTTGTCAAAATCGTTTTCTGCTATTTCGCAGGCCCTGCCCAGTCCAGCAATCATGGAAACGTTTTCCGTGCCCGCCCTGCGGCCGTCCTCCTGGCCCGCCCCGTGGCAGAAGGGCTCGAGCTGCAGGCCGCCTTTTATGTAAAGCGCTCCTATTCCCTTGGGGGCATAAAGCTTGTGCCCGGCAATGCTTAAAAGCGAAAGGCCGGGAATATCGGTTTTCGTTCTTATTTTCCCCGCAGATTGGGCCGCATCGGTGTGCATGAGTATGCCGTGTTTTTCCGCTATCCCGGCAATTTCTTCTATGGGCTGGAGGGTCCCCACCTCGTTGTTTGAATGCATGACTGAAATAAGGATGGTATCCGGCCGGATTTCGGATTCAAGAATATCGACAGAGATCCGGCCGGTTTCGTCCACAGGCAGGTAAGTGGCTTCAAACCCTTGTCTTTCAAGAAACCGGAAAACCTCTGTAACTGAAGGATGCTCAATCTGCGTGGTTATTATATGTTTACCGCGGTTCGAGTAAAGCATTGCCGCGCTTTTTATGGCGTGGTTGTTTGCCTCTGTGCCTCCTGAGGTAAAAACAATTTCCTGCGGGCTGCAGCCCAGGAGCCCGGCGACTCGTTGCCGCGCTTTGGCAACCGCCTTTCCGGGGGCAGCCCCGAATACGTGCGAACTGGAAGGGTTGCCGAACTCGGTTTCCAAAAAAAGCCGCATGACTTGGATGACTTCCGGGTCATGCGGGGTGGTTGCGTTGTAATCCAGGTAAACGGGCAGTTGCATGGCTGTGAATATCCTCCAGAAGCCTGTTCAGTATTTCCGTAATCTCTGTCAAAGCATCTTCAGGGGGCATGCCGGAAAGGTTTTCAAAAAGTTCATCCATGGAAAATCATCCTGTCTTTTGACATTAAAACGTTTTTCTCGCTGACAAAAGATCCGCGGCCATATCGCTCAAGGCTTCCAATATATTCAGGATTCCCGGATCGGCAAGCTCATAATAAATAAAAG
>JBKHJS010000018.1:0-29114 GCA_046537995.1 Desulfobacterales bacterium | reverse complement strand
CCCCGACCTTGGACTGCCTTGGAAGTCTTTTGTGAACACAGAGCGAGGAAATCGATTTCCAGGGAAATTCTTTTCTGCGCTCTTCCGAAATCGTACTTCGTTGCCCTGACGGCGGTGCGGAAAAGCGGGTTTCCGAGCGGAAATCGAGGCTCGAAGAGGCTCCTGGAGCGAGGAAACTCCTTTTTCGCGCCGCCGGTCAGCCAAGGTGCTTACGGATTTCGTTTCTGCAAAAATACCGCCATGGCGGAATAAACAGCTTTTTACGAAACCATCAATAAATGACAGATTTTTCATTGACCGTCAATGCTCATGGCCGTGCTCGGAGTGGCCGCCGGCGATGACATACACGGCCTCGCTGTTTCCGGGATTTTCCAGAAACGCGGTCTGGTCTTCGACAATGTGAAAAGCTTCGCCCGGGTTCAGCTCCCCGGTTACCGCGCCGGTGACCTGCAAAGGCGCATTTGTTGCCAGGACCATTTCCTCGTGCCCGTGGCCGGGCTTGATCAGGCGATCTTTTTCCCCGGGCTGCAGGATGCCGTAAATCATGTAGCAGGCGTGACTGCCCGTATGGTCGGCGCCGAACACGATTTCACCGTCCTCGGACTTTTCGGCCTGTTTGCGCAGATTGATAAACATATGCATGGATTCTCCTTTGTTTTTCTGTTTTACCGCACGCAACGCGGATCCGGGGCATCGAGCCGCCCCTGGTGCAGATAGCTCATGGCCGGACACCCGCCGTGGCATTGCGGGTGAAGCCGGCAGGTTTGTCTTGGACACGGGTTGCCGGAAAAGCGCCGGAAGAAATCGAGCACCGGATGGTTCCATATCCCGGAAAAGTCGTGTTCCAGGATATTGCCCAGGCAGAACTCCGGGTACCGGAAAAACAGGTAGCAGGGATAGACCGAGCCGTCGGGCAGCACCGAAAGCTTGGTGGTGCCGGCCGGACAGCGGGTTTCTGCCAGTTCCGGCGTGTTTTTTGTATCCGGTACGAATCCGCCGCAAAAGACCCCGTTTATTCCGGGATGCTGGGCCTGCAGCGTTTCGAGATGGTTACAGAAGACGTCAAAGGACTGGCAGTTTTCAAGATCCGCCGCATCCGCGGCATCCCTGTAAATCAGACAGTACTCGATGCCCGGCATGCCGATATAGGGCCTGCAGGCCCCGGGCAGGGGCTCTGGATACGTGAACACGCTTTTCAAAATCGGGCGGCGGGTCCGGATGTATTCATCAAGGCCATGGGGCAGGGTGTCGCTGTTTACGGATATGCCGATGCGCAGCGAGTCTTCGGGAAACTGCCGGGAAAGCGCCCAAAGCACCTCCGGCCGGGTGCCGTTGGAACTCAGGGTGATCCGGAGTCCCTGCCGGCAAATGGCGGCCACGATCCGGCCAAGCTCGGGGTGCAGGGTGGGCTCTCCGCCGAGAAAGTCGATGTGTTCAATGCCCAGCCGGCTGCACGCGGATGCCATTTTTTCCACATCCGCCGGGTGTGCGTCCGGGGTCTGCGGCAGGCTGCGGTTAAAGCAGAAGCTGCAGGACATGTTGCAGCCCATGGTGGGATAAAACTGGAGGTATGCGGGCGCCTGAAATGCCGGGCTAACCATGTTCCACCCCGAACAGGCGGCACATGGCCGGATCCGGTGCAAGCGGGCGCGGGGCCCGGAAACGGCAGCCGCCGCGGCATTCCTGGAGGTATTCGCAGTCCCGGCATTCCAGTTCGTCCAGCCGGATGTGGGGCACTTTGCGCCAGCATGCGGCCAGGTCGGCGGCGGCATCCCCCAGGGGACGATCCCGGTAAAACCCGCATTTGACCGCCTGCCGATCCGGCATGACCGCCATTAAGTGGCGCCCGCAGGCGTACCCGTCCGAAGATCCGTGATAGCCACCGCCGTATGCGTATTCCATCAAGGGCGCGGCGGTTTCAACAGGCACGCACAGGTCCGGGTGCTCTGCCAGCGAGCCGGTGCGTGTCAGGATATCCACGCCCCATTCCAGCGCCCCGGTATCTTGGATAAACTTTTGCATTTGTTCGAATTCTTCGATGTTGCCCCTGTGGATCATGGTGGAAAAGGAAATGTCCATGCCCCCATCTTTTGCCGCGTGTACGCCCCGCAGGAGTTTGTCAAATGTGCCTTCGCCCCGCAGGCGTTCATGGCCGGCCTGCCATCCGTCCATGCTGAACTGGATTTCGTCGGCATCCAGGCGATCCGCATTTTCCGGGGTGAGCAGGGTGCCGTTGGTAAACAGGATGCGGCGAATGCCAAGGTCCCGGGTCTGGGCGAGAAAATCGACCAGGTGCTTGTATAGCATGGGCTCGCCGCCGGAGATCAACAGGCGCAGTCCGCCGTTTTCGGCAAACTGCCGGGTGATGTCCACGGCATCGGAAAGCGGCATTTCCGCGTTGCCGGGCGGTCCCAGATAGCAGTGGCGGCACCTGAGGTTGCACCGGTGCAGCAGGTGGAGCTCAAGGTAGCGAAGAGAGGGGCAATCACCCGCATCCACGGAAACGGAGATTTCCGCGGGTCGGTCCAGGGCTTCCAGAATGTCTTCTGTCAGGCAGTACTGTACGAATTCTGCCTCGTCTGTGAGCTCGCCGCCGGTGCGGGTGCCGTTGCACTGCTGCAGAAAATTCAGGGCCCGATCGTCGATTTCGTAAAGTTCGTCCCGGCCGGTGTGGTAGACAAACGGCGTTTCCAGTTTTTTCAGCGCAGCCTGCGGGGCCAGCCGGAGATAGGCCGCATGCCAGTGGCTTTCGTTCATAGGACGTCTTTTATGTCCGCCGTTTGAATTCTGCGGTTTTCCAGCAGATGGGCCAGCACGATATAGCCGCCGCAGGGCTCCAGGTCGTCTGCGGGCTGCGGGGATTGAAAATCGCAGTCTTCGGCCCGGAATTCGCATTTTCCGCAGAGAACCTCTCCCAGGTCCTGCCTGCGCGCTTCCCACACGGAACGGCTTTTTACCGCCGCATTTACGTGCGCGGCATCAATTCTGCCGGCGACAAGCAGCCGCTGGGCCACCCGGGCGCCCAAGCATGCCATTTCCTCTTTTTCGCCCTCGACAAAAAACATGCAGAAGGGCCGGCAGATCCGGTCCTGAAAATCGACTTTATCCATGTGAGATGCAGCCCCGTAAAAACAAATGGCCTGTGCAGGAAATCAATGTCCATACACAGGCCCGGGTGTTAAAAATGGTTTCTTCTAGCAGGAACGTTTACACTTGCAAAGACCGGTGGGTGCTTTTCTGACCTTTTGAATCTTCATGACAGGCCTCCTTTCTTCGTGAAAGTAATTGTTTTGGTGATTAAAGCCGCATTTCTGACAGCGCGTGGGCTGCCGGTCGCGTTCTTCGCGATGTTATCATTAAAATAACAGCCCGGGATACGGCTGTCAACAAACCCGGGCGAGATTTTTCTGCATGGGAATGTAGCGGATTCCGTTGATGATTTTTTCCGGCGGATTCGGGTTAAATCCCAGGTGCCTGTAGGCGGGCACCGCATTGGGAGAGGCATTGACGGTTACCGCCGCCAGGGCCGGGTTTTTCTCCATGCACCGGTTAAGCGCGCATGCCAGAAGTTTTCGGCCGATGCCCATCTGCTGGCATGCGGATTTGACAAAAAACATGGATATATGGCGATGATCCCGGATTTCGATCATGCCCACCGGATCGCGGTCCTGCCGGGCCACGTAGACAAAATGGGCGCGTGCGGAGCGAAAGGCCATTTCCTTGAGGCTGGCGTATTTTTTAAACTCCGCGACGCCCCGGCTGGAATAAAGCGGCGCAATCGCGGCCTCAAAGCTTGACAAAACCATTTCGATTACGGCTCTTTCCTCGCCCGCACGCAAGGGGCCGCATTCGATGGGTTCCGCCCGGGGTTCGGATTGGCGCGTCATTGTCTGCTGACCGCAATGTTGACTTTTTGGGTTACGCCCTTGAACCTGCGCATGCCCCCGCCGCAGCTGACAATGTGCAGCAGTTCGGCCGGGTGGGTCACCAGCACGCCCGAAAGCCCGGTAACCGGGTAGTCTGTAAAGAGCGCGGGGATCAGCGGCGTGGATGCGCCCAGCAGGATCACGGAGCGGCAGTTGGATGCCTGGTCAATGATTTGGTCAAACGTGTGGTTGATAATCGAGGTGGCCGTGAAAAGGCAGACCGTGCAGCCTGGCAGTTGATCCGGAATCTTTGCGGCGGGCTGCAACGCCCCGGAAGGGGTGTTGATCTGTTCGAATATGGTCAGCCGGGCCCCGGTATCCCGGACATTTTTGACCAGGGGGGCAAAGTGGCCCACCATGCCCACGTGGTCGGCCGGGCCGAGATTGATCGCATTGAGCACGTCTCCGGTGTCGTGTTCCGGGGCCGGGATGTTGGCCAGTGCATTTGCTGTGGCCAGGCCGATGGCGGTTTCAAGCGGTTCTGGGGATGTCACGAATGTCAGCAGTTCGTCGGCTTTTCGGCCGATCAATGGCAGCATGCCTGTAAAACTCGTGCAGCTCGGCCGAAGATGACGGATCGGGGTGCAGGCGACCCCGGTTTGACCGTTTTCCAGCATCACGGCTGTATATCCCAGCCCGATGCGCACATCCGCGATCTGCTTTTCGGATGCCGGCCCCAGCAGATGATCTTTGATGCGTTGCTGAATAGTCATGATGTGAACCGCTTCTTCTAAAGAAGCCCTTCTTTTGTGCTCTCAAGAAATTGCACTTCGTTGCCCTGACGGCGGTGCGGAAAAGCGGGTTTCCGAGCGGAAATCGAGGCGCCAGGAGGCTCCTGGAGCGAGGAAACTCCTTTTTCGCGCCGCCGATCAGCCAAAGTGCTTTTGGTTTAAATCCTTTAAAACAATATGAAAACAAAAAGTTTAAACATTTGAAACGATCAGTTTAAGTTTATCATTCCGGCGCTTTTTCCACAAGCCGGATCACCGCAATTTCCGGGCGGCCCGTGGTCCGCATGGGCGGTCCCCAGGAACCGGCACCGCAGGAGGTATAAAGATAAAGTCCGTTGATCTTTGACAGGCCGTAATCCCTGCCCCTGTAAAGCATCCGGGTAAGCAGGTTCACGGGAAACACCTGGCCGTGATGGGTGTGTCCGGAAAGCTGCAGGTCGATATCCAGTTTTTGATTCAGGTCATAGGCCGTATCCGGCCGCCAGTAGTTGGCATTGTGCTGCTGCTGCATGCCGCCGGCGTTTTTCGCCATTTCCGTGGGGGTGTGAAACATGGCGATGCGGACGCTGCCCGGCTTCTTTTGTGCAGGCAGATGTCTGATTTCGGCGGAATCGGAAATACCCGGGTAGCTTACGCCAAGGATTTCCAGGCCGTCTATTTGCACGGCTTGATTGTCCAGGATGCGCAGCGGGGTTTTGCCGATGATTTCAAGGGATTTTTCGATGCCCACGTAGTGTTCGTGGTTTCCGGTGACAAAAAATACGCCGTGCGGGGCCCGTAGATTATCCAGAGGCGCAACGTTTTCCGCATAGGCCCCGCCCATGCCGTCGAGCAGATCCCCGGTGATCAGCACCAGTTCCGGGTTCAGGGCGTTGACCTGTTTTACCACCCGGGCGGCGAAATCTTTGCCGTGGAAAAGTCCCAGGTGCAGATCGGAAACATGGACGATTGCGGTGTTTTTCCAGGAATCCGGCAGGTTCTGCACAGGCACCGATACCTGCCGGACCACCGGGTGAAATGCGGCCCACATGCCGTAGCCGGTGCCCAGTATCGCGATTGCCAATGCTGCCGAAGCAATCGTTTTGGCGGAAACCGGGGCACCGGTGACCCGGGCCGCGGCCAGCAAAAGCCAGGCCGCGGCCACGGCGGCAAGGCAATGAAATATAAAGCCCGTCCACACGGCTGCAAATTTGTAATAGGCGACCGTCCAGGGGTTTTCCCGCCAGAGAAGGGCGATAAACGCGGTGAGAAAGGTAAAGCTCAGCACCGCCACGGCCGTGTACAGGAGGATTTTCACCTGCGGGCGGCTGATCTGGAAAAAATGCATGAAGCTTTTAAAGACCGCGTAGTGGATTCCCAGCATCAGGCAGATCAGGACTGCCGGAAAGAAAAGAAGTTTCAGGTTCATGCTTTTCCAGGTGCTTTCAGGCTTTCAGGTGTCTTACAACTGCCACAGGGGCAGTCCGGTTTCCGCGTCAAAGCTTCGTTCAAATGCCGGGCCTTCAAAGGCTTCGATGACGATTTCACATGCAAAAATCACGGTACCCGGCGCCACGTGTCCGCCATAGGCATTTCCGGCATCATCTGCCAGGGTGATGTGGGCATGGACCATGGGATCGCCGTCTTTGATCGAGATATTTCCCGAGAGATTGAGGATCTCCAGGGCCTGATCGATAGTGAAAAACCGATATTCCCGGGTTTTCTGGTTATAATAAGCCAGGCGTGCGCGCTGGACCGCGCCTATTGCCTGAATCCGTCCGAGCCGGATGTTTTCCCGGGTGCAGGTTTGCGTGATTTCCTCGAGTAGATCGGCGCCGTGCTGCAGTTTGCCCATGTAGACTTGCTGCGGGCTGATTTTTTTCATCATGACCATATCTCTCCTGGGTTATTCAACGGTTTTGAATTTTTCCTTTGGCGCTCCGCAGACCGGGCATTTGTCGGGTGCCTTTTTGTCTGTGACGTAACCGCATACCTGGCATACCTGGTAGGCTTTTACCGTGTTTTTAATAACCTGGTAAAGGGCCCGTTCGTAGAGTTTTGCGTGATAGGTCTCCGCATCCCGGGCATGGCCGAAGGTGACCGCGGCCTGTTTTTCGCCTTCGTCTTCGGCATCCTTGATCAGGTTCGGGTATTCGTTTTCGCTCACGGATTGCTCCCGCTTAAACGAATTAAGCAGGTTGGTGTCCGTGTCCTGGACCAGCAGGTCGCGGACCAGGTTCAAGTGGCGCGTGGCATGCACCCGTTCGGCCTCGGCAACGGCCCGGAACAAAAGGGCGATCTGGGGCACTTCTTCTTCCTCGGCCTTTTCCGCGTATGCCAGGAGCCGGAAATACGCCTTGGCCTCGCCAATAAACGCCTTGTACACGTTGTCCTTTGTTTTCGGTCCCATACTTGTCATCCTTGCAGATCAGCAGTTGTCATTTCAGCGGCCCGGGAGTCGTTTCCCCGGGTATTTCTCTTCCGCCCTGTATATAAAAAATTCGCTTGAGCATCAAATGGCTTTATAATATTGTCATAATGCTGAACAACTTTCAAGTCTGCCGAACACTTTGCAGTCAACCGGGCCGGTTGATGTCCGTGCGGGCGCACCCGATCCGGGTCAGCCTGTTTATAAATTTAACATCAAGCGCTTTGAACGCATCTTTTTTTCGGTGCAGAAGAAACCACCCAAATGAAAGAAGGAGGAAACATGAAGATCAGCGACGTAAAAAACATTGCGGTTGTCGGGGCCGGAAACATGGGTCACCAGATTGCCACCCTGTGCGCCATGAAAGGCTACAAGACCGTGTGCACGGATGTTAAGCAGGAGGTTCTCGAAAAGGCGGAGTCTTTTGTGGACAACTATCTGCCCGGGCGGGTGAAAAAGGGCAAGATGACCGAGGAGCAGGCCAAGCAGGCCCGGGATAACGTCCGGTTTACCCAGAGCCTGGAGGATGCGGCAAAAGATGCGGATTACGTGATCGAGGCGGTGATCGAGGTGCTGGATTTAAAGCGCAAGATTTTTGCGGACCTGGATAATATGGCCCCGGAACACGCCATTCTGGCCACCAACAGTTCGTTTATCGTCAGCTCCCGCATCGCGGATGTCACCAAGCGGCCGGAGAAAGTCTGCAATCTGCACTTTTTCAATCCCGCCCTGGTGATGAAGCTCGTGGAAGTGGTACAGGGACCGCATACCTCGGATGAGACAGTGGAGATTTCCATGGAGCTCTGCAACAGCCTGGAAAAGGTCCCCGTGCACCTGAAGAAGGAAGTCGACGGCTTTCTGCTAAACCGGATCATCCGGGCAATATTTAACGAGGCACAGTGGATGCTGGAAATGGGCGTGGCAGACGTGGAAGATATCGACAAGGCCTGCGTCTACGGTGCGGGGCATCCCATGGGCCCGTTTCGCTTAAATGATCTGACCGGCATTGATCTTGCCTACACCATGGCCATGGAGAACTTCAAGGCCACCGGTGATTTCAGTGACCTGCCTTCGCCCAGCGTGGTCGAGCACTATGTCAAGGGCGAATACGGGGAAAAGACCGGCAAGGGCTGGTATGATTATTCGGACAAGAAATAGGCCGCTGAGAAGAAATTATTTAACCGCGGAGGATTTGTTATGTCTGATAGAGAAGTTGTTTTTGTTGATGGGGTGCGTACTGCATTCGGGCGGATGGGCGGCACCATCCGGGATTTTTTCTGTTCCCAGCTCGGCGGCATCGCGCTGAAGGGGCTGCTGGATAAAACCAAAATTGCGGAAAAAGCCCATGTGGATACTGTAATGGCGGGTTCGGCCGCCCACTGTTCCCATGCTCTGAACCCCGCCAGGTGGGTCACCCTGTATGCGGGACTGCCCTATGAAACCACGGCATCCTATGTGGAGATGCAGTGCGGCTCGGCAATTGATTCGGTCAATCACGCGGCCTGGAAGATCCTGGCAAACCAGGCCGACATTGTTATTGCCGGCGGCATGGAATCCTACAGCCAGCTTCCGGCAAAGTTTTCCATGTCCACGCCGCCTTACCGTCTGATTCCCCCCATGCCGATTCAGCAGCAGCTCTCGCCCGTGCCCGAGGAATGCATCGGCATGGGCCTGACCGCCGAAAACCTGCAGCAGATGTATAACATCTCCAGGGAAGCTGCCGACGAGTTCGCATACAACAGCCAGGTGCGGGCCAAGGCGGCCATGGAAGCCGGGTATTTTAAAGACGAGATCGTGCCGGTGACCATTCCGGGCACGCGCAAGACCCCGGAGGTCATATTTGACACAGACGAGCACCCCCGGTTTGAGACCACCCTGGAGGCACTGGCCAAGCTGCCGCCCGCGTTCACAAAAAACGGGACCGTTACTGCCGGAAATGCCTCCGGGAGAAACGACGGCGCGGCTTTTCTGCTGATGATGAGCCGGGAAAAAGCCGAGGAGCTCGGTTATGCGCCAATGGCGAAGTGGCTTTCGGGCGCGGAAGCCGGCTGTGATCCGAAGATTATGGGCATTGCGCCGGCCTATGCAGTGCCAAAGGCGCTAAAACGCGCCGGAGTCAGGCTTTCTCAAATGGATCACATGGAGTGCAACGAGGCATTTGCCGTACAGAACCTCTCTGTCATCAAGGAGATCGAAAACCAGACCGGCGACAAGGTGGACATGAACAAATGGAATCCCATGGGCGGGGCAATCGCCTATGGTCATCCAAACGGCGCCTCGGGTGCCCGGGTGGGCATGTTTGCCATCCGAAATCTGATTCGAAACAGCGGCAGGTACGGATTTTTCAGTTCCTGCTGCGGCGGCGGCCTCGGAGTGGCCACCGTGATCGAAAACCTGCAGCGATAACCTTTTACCGAATTCGCCGGGGATGGGGCTTTCCCATCCCCGGCCCGCCTCTCGCAAAAAGGGGACAGACCTATTTTTTCTATTTTTTGCGTTTCGCTAAAAATAGGTCTGTCCCCTTTTTGCGAGAGCGCCTGACGGGAAACCTGTTTTTCAGATGTTATCAGTGTTTTTACCAGTAAATAGGTTTCATCAAAACTTGCTGATTTTTTTATTAAATTCTTCTTGCGCACAGGCCTGTGTTTTGTTAAAAATCAGCGTTTTCACCCCGATGGGCGAAAAATGTCCGCAGATGACAAATGCGGCGGGAAAATCAATTTTTTGAGGTGACGTGTATGGAATCCACGGAAAAGCCGTTGTATTTAAGCCTAGAAGAATGCGTTGATTATATCATCGAGCAGTTCGGGCCCGAGATTACCATCGGGCCGCCCCTGGGCCTGGGCAAGCCGGTGCCCCTGGTCAATTCGCTGTACCAGCGGGTAAAAAGCGATCCCGGGCTTTGCCTTACGATTTTTACCGCGCTTTCCCTGGAAAAGCCTTCCTGGACAAACGAACTGGAGCGCCGGTTTCTCGAACCGTTTGTCAATCGCGTATACGAAGGCGTGCCAGACCTGGATTACCTCACCGATCTCCGGAAAAACGAACTCCCCGCCAACATCAAGATCCACGAGCTTTACTGCAAGGCCGGGGCCTACAACAACAACCCGGAAATGCAGCAGAATTACATGAGCACCAATTACACGCATGTGGTTCGGGATTGCGCAATCAACGGCAACCGGATTTACGCCAACATGCTTGCCAGAAACGACAGCAACAGGCATCGGTGCTACAGCGCCTCCTGCAACGCGGATACCACCATCGAGGCCCTTTCGGAATTTCGAAAGCTCCGGCAGCATAGAGAAAAAGCGCTTTGCATCGGTGTGGTCAACGCCTACCTCCCCTTTATGTACGGAGATGCCGAGATTGCACCGGAACAATATGACATCATTATCGACACGGGCGAATGCGATCATCCCCTGTTTAACACCCCCCGCATGCCGGTAAACGACCCCGACTACATGATCGGCCTCCATGCCAGCACCCTGATCCGGGATGGCGGGACGCTGCAGATCGGTATCGGCGCGCTCGGCGATGCCATCGCAAGCACTCTGGATATGCGCCACAACAGAAATGACGTGTATCAGAAGGTCCTCCGGGATGCCGGGACCGGGGATACCTATGCCTCCCTGATCAAGGAAATCGGGGGTACGGGCACTTTTGAGCAGGGGATTTACGGATCCACCGAAATGCTGGTGGACGGTTTTCTCCAGCTTTATAAAAGCGGGGTTATCAAGCGCAGGGTGTATCACCATATCGGTATCCAGGCTCTGCTGAACAAGGGGTTGATCACCGAGCAGATACCGCCTGAAATGCTTTCCATGATGATTGACCGCGAGGTGCTGCATCCGTATCTTACGCGCAGAGAGTTCCAGTCCCTGCAGCGTTTCGGGGTGCTCAGAGAGGATTTGTCCTATGAAAACGGGGAGATCATAACCCCCGAGGGCCGCAGTTTTTCAGCCAACCTGGCAGATCCCGAAAACCTGGCAGAAGTCAGCCAAAACTGCCTGGGCACCTGTTTGAAAAACGGGGCTGTGCTCACCGGCAGTTTTTTCATCGGTCCCCGGGATTTTTACGACACGCTGCGTGACATGTCTGAGGCCGAGCGCCGGCAGTTTGAAATGGTCGGGGTGGAAGTGGCCAATCAGCTTTACGGAAATGAAGACCTGCGGCGTCTCCAGCGCAGAGAAGCCCGGTTTTGCAACACCGGAATGAAAGCCACGCTGCTGGGCCATATCGTCTCAGACGGGCTCGAGGACGGCACGGTGGTAAGCGGGGTGGGCGGTCAATACAACTTTGTGGCCATGTCCCATGCCATCCCTGACGCCCGGGCGATCATGCTCATTAAAAGCACCCGGCAGGAATCCGGCAAAGCCCTTTCCAATATTGTATACAACTACGGTCACGTCACCATTCCGCGCCATCTGCGCGACATCGTGGTAACCGAGTACGGCATTGCCGACATCCGGGGCAAGTGCGACAGCGACATCATCAAGGAGATGCTCAGGATCACCGATTCGCGATTCCAGGAAGAGCTCCTGGCCGAGGCCAAGAAGCACAACAAGATCGAGGCGGATTACAAGATCCCGGAGGCATATCGCAACAATACGCCCGAGTGTATCTCGGCGCTGCTGCAGCCCTATATGGCAGAAGGGGAATTCGGCCCGTTTCCGTTCGGCTCGGAATTCGATCTCGTGGAGATGATCCTGGCGCACTCGCTCAAGGTGCTCAAGCAGAAGTACAGCAGTGACAGCGCCGATGAACTCGGCCCCATGATCGATCAGATGCCGGATACCCCGCCCGAAAATGCCGTGCCCATGCTGGAACGCATGGGCCTGGAAAATCCCGGCGATTCGGACGAAGCATTCATGCAGAAAACCGTGCTGGCCGGGATGAAACTGGCCGGAATGCTTTAGGCGGAGATGATTTCCGGGCAGGGAAGTGTTTACTGCTAGTGGTGTTTTTCTTTGTCCCTGCCTCTGCCTCTATCGTTGCCCCTGCCTTTGTCTTTTGCGTGTCCCGGCGGATAGTGCCGGACAACCTCGGAATGGTGCCTGTAGGGCCGATCCGTGCCCATTTCCAGGGTGACGTGATCTCCAATATTCACCTGAATGCGGCCCGGCAGGCTTGCGGAAACCCGCCAGTCGCCGTCACGGTAATAGAAGTAGACATCGCGCTGTGTGTCAAAATAGACCTGTGCGTCAGGGTAATACCGATACTTTTTTGCCCGATGCCCGTGGGCCGGGGCCCAGCGCGGCGGCCCGCCCCGGTCTCCGGGATGCTCGTAGTCTCTTTGCCGGTGTTGCCGATGGCCCGGATCATTTTCCAGAACGACCCGCGTGCCGGGGGCGCAGCCGGAAAACACAAGCACTGCGCATACTGCCAGCACGGCTGCCAAGCCATTGCAAACCTGTTTCTCCATTGGGAATCTTCCTTTTCTGGTTTGTTTCCGCTTTTTTCTTAAAACGTTACACCGGCATTGATGCCGAATATATCGGCTTCTGATTTTGGCTGGTAGTAATCGCCAAAGGCCAACCGGTCGGATTCGGAAAATCTGAGGCCCTCGTAGAAAATGCTGACCTTTACCATGCCGATTTCCAGTCCCGCCTCGGCAAATCCGGAGAGCCGGTTGCCGGGTTCAAGGGAAATGAAGACCGAATCTGTTAGCTCCGCTTCGTTTTCCGTGTAGATCGGGATCTTGACCCCTGCTGTGACAAATGCTTCCAGCCGGCTGGAAAAAGCGTGGGCACCGTTTATGCCCGCCCGTGCATAATAGTTCCGCCATCGTTCAGTGACGCCCCTTGCATATTCGGTTTTTTGGTCATCCGGATTCCAAAAAAAGTTGCCCTGGATGTCCCGCTGCCATACCCGGGCCCCGAAGCCCGCAAAAGGCCCGAGTTCAGACTTTTCGCCTGCCACCAGGTCCACACCCACGTCTGCTTCCAGCTTGATGCCCGCGTAATCCGTATCCGAGCTCAGCGGATATTCCCCCGGGGTTGTCTGACCGTCATAATCCACCCTGCCGCCAAACAGCTCGCCCCTGAATTTTGCGCTCACAATCTGTGTTATCGGGAGCCGGACACTGCCCCCCGCGCCGTAGATCGGGCCGGATTCCTCCAGCAGTTCCTCGCCGCTGACGTATTCGTTCCAGGTGAAATGTTCAATTTTTCCATAAGCCTCGAATTGCGCTGCGGCAAAACCGGTGTCAGATCCAAAAGCGGAAAACGGAACGGCGATCAGGCTGAAAATCACGGCAAAAAAAGCGGCCATTGGAAGGCCGGATCCGGTGTCCGGATTCATGTGGATTTTCTCCTTTGTTCAGGGCTAATCCCGGGATTGGGCCCGGGCCATTGAACCGGGGATGCATCTGTCTTATTTTGATTATAAATCGGATATCTCTGTGCGCCATTTCTGAAATGAATAATAAAAACTTTAACAGCAAATCGGGGAATTTGCAAGGCAGACCCCTTCCAACCAGCAATTTCCGGTGAATCACTATCAGGTTGTTGTTATGCTGGTTCAGGCTTATCGGGTTCGATATCGGTATCGGGATCGGCATCGGAATCGACTTTGATACCGATACCGAGCAAATTGCAAAAAAGACGGAAAAGGAACTTCATATGCGCCGGTTCCAACGGATTGAAAAATTCATGGGGAATTGCTCCATTCCAACCCGCCGGGCGGCGCAAGGAGGTGAAATTTATGCCGGAAAATAAGAACAGAAGGCATAAGGCAGAGGACAGAAGGCAGAAGGCAGAGGGCGGAAGACAGAAGGCGGAGGAGAGAGGACAGATGACAGAGGCGGAACTTGAGCGTGTGCGGCAAAGCCTGCTGGTGCGGAAAAAGAGCCTCTGGAGTGATATTATGCAGGAGTTGGAGCGGGATGCCGGAGAAAGGCACCGGGCTGTGGTGGATACCATCCGGGAAAGCGGCGATCAGGCCTTAGAGGAATTGTTTGAAAGCAACGTGCTGCATATGGTGGAACGCAAGGCCCGGGAACTCGAAAATATCGAGGCGGCGCTGACCCGGATTGACCGCGGCAAATACGGCCAATGCGTGGACTGCGGCCAATGGATCCGGCCTGCACGGCTCGAGGTGATGCCCGATTCGATTCGTTGCCGCAGGTGCCAGGAGCAGTACGAGAAAATCGAGAACCTGTAGCCCGGATTTTTTTCGGAGCCGGTTTTACCCGCTTTGTCCGCGGAGGCATTGCCGGACATAGCGTGCAAATTCCAGCAGCCAGAATACGTCTTCACCGGCGCGGTGTCTGCGCGTCTGCCTGGAGCAGGAAAACCCGCAGATATAATCGCCGAGTGTTTTGCAGGCGGATGTTTTTGAAATTATTTGATTTAAATACAGGTTTAAATCCCGGATCCGGACCAGGGAGGGATCAAAACCCGAATCCGCCAGCAGCCGGTTTTTCCACCGGGTGTCATACCGCGGCTCATCCGAATAGACATCCTTTCCGGCCAGCTCCTTGACCATTTTCTCAGCTGCCAGCCGGGGATCGATGCCTTCGCGCCGCAGTTTTTCCCGGGATATCCCGTGGTATTCGTAACTTTTGGGATTCCAGTCCGTCCAGCCGGCCATGTAATCCGGGTTTAAAAGAAATGATCGGATGGCATCCGGGTGCTCGCCCCAGGCCACCTCGATCGGATATGAGTTTTTGCGCAGGCTGGAAGCCTCAAAATCGATGATGATCATATCGAATTTCTGTAGCACAGAACACCGAACTGGGCAATACGCGGTTTTTGCAGCATCCTGCAAAAAAGAAATTCGACGCTTCCCGGATTTTCGCAGGGCGGGCCGGCGGGGAAGTTTGCGCATATGCCGTCCGCTTGCGCGCCCGATGCATCTGCGCAAACCACCCCGCCGTCCCGGCACTGTCCCAATTCTTCGGCCGTTGCATTGAACTGCGCGGGCAAAAGGCTTATATTTGGTTTCGGTTTTATTTGAGGATATTGCGACGGGAATAGCGAATCAACAGGATGACATCTGCAAGGAGGTTTTTTATGTACGCACTGGCTGTAAACGGCAGTCCCCGCAAGGACGGAAACACCTATAACATGTTAAAGGCGGTGCTTGCCCCCCTGGAAAAATCCGGCTGGCAAACCGAATTGGTACAGGTGGGCGGAAAAGACATCCGGGGCTGCATTGCCTGTTACAAGTGTTTTGAAAACCGCGACAGGCGGTGTTCGGTGTACACGGACATGTTCAACCAGGTCATGGAAAAAATGGATCGGGCAGACGCCCTGATTTTGGGCTCGCCCACCTATTTCACGGATGTCAGTGCAGAGCTCAAGGCGGTGCTGGACCGTTCTGGGCTGGTATCGCAGGCAAACGGGGTGCTGCTGCGGGGCAAGATCGGGGCGGCCGTGGCCGCAGTCCGGCGCGGCGGCGCCACCCACGTGTTTGACACCATTAACCACATGTTTCTGATGTCCCAGATGATCGTGCCCGGCTCGACTTACTGGAATATCGGCATGGGCTTTAACAAGGGCGACGTGCTGGAAGACGCCGAAGGCATGACCAACATGGCGCACCTGGGCGCGGTTATTGACTGGCTGGGCAAAGCCGTCAATGATCATCTGGATTCCTACCCGCACCCATAGTCCCCTTGGGGAAGTCAGTTTGCAGGCCGGGGGCGAAAAATTTCTGCGGAGAACGGATTATCGGTAAAAATAGGGATGGCGCCAGTGCCGGAAATAAGGGTCATGGAAATAGGGATCAGGCCACGGGTAAAACGGATCGTAATAGTTCTGCCGGGGCTCTTTGGGTTCCTGCCAGAGATGGATTTCGCGTGAATCAAGCACCGGCAGGGCGTATTCATGCTGATTGATCCGTACGGATTGCGTTCCCGTGATTTTTCCGGCCACGGTGATTTTTCGGTCTTTTTCATAAATCACGGGGTCCAGAAATCCGTCGTGGATCACCAGGAAGCGGCCACCGGAGCTGTCGCGGCGCCCGGGTTTGTCGCTGATATCCAGCGGGGCCTGCAGAACCGTGAGCCTGGTTTCATCTGCGAGATTGCGGGTTTCCAGGATATATCCCCCGAGGATGATGGTTTTTCCGGTATATGCATTTGTATCCTGCTTCAGCGAGGCAAAATCCACATCTGTTGCCGCTTGCTGCCGGATATCCCGGGATATGACCGAACAGCCGGAAAAAAGCCCGGCGCTCAGGGCGCAGATCAGCAGGGTCATGAGCGGATTTGCGGTCAAAGGTTTCCGGATCATGGGTGTGTCCTTTGCGAAATTGTTTTACGTCTTATTTTATAATTAAACATCCGGAAGCTGTTTTCAAGGCAAGCCGCCCGGGTGAAACAAAAAAAGCCGTCAAAATCAGTGCCGGGCAAAAAACAAGGGAGGTGTCAGGATCATGCGAATTTCATATTTTTTGATTGCAGCAATTCTGGTGTTTGTGATGGCCGCGGCCGGATGCGGTTCGAAGATTCCGCCGGAAGTCACAGACCGGGTGAGCTGGAAAGGCGGATTTAAAACCCTGCAGGCCGACCCGGATGCATATGCCGGCGAGTTCGTCATTTTCGGCGGGGAGATCGTCCGCATTGAAAACCTGCAGGATCACTCCGAGATCACCGTGGTGCAATATCCCCTGGACCGGGAAAAACGCCCGCAGCCGGAAAAGGAATCTGCCGGCCGGTTCCTGATCCGATCCGATTCCTTTCTCGATCCCGAGATATACGAGCCCGGAAAGCTGGTGACCGCCGCGGGCGAAATCACGGGCGCCCAAAAGCGGGCCATCGGCGATTATTTGTACGAGCACCCGGTCATCAAGGGGGACCTGTGGGTGTGGGAGCCACGCGAGAGCAGTTTTCCCCGGTTTCATTTCGGCCTGGGCGTGGGCAAGACATTTTAAATGTTGCAGCCCAGACAGGCAACCCGCGCAAAACAGGCAGAACATCTTTTCTTTCTGGATCCCCCCGGTCAATTTTGTTAATGGAAAAGAAAAAATTTTTGGCACAAATGCGGAAGCCTTATTTCTGATTTGCGCAAACAGGAGAAAAGCTTTTGTTTAAACTGCGCACCAAGGTTATGCTCATCTTTCTGGTGCTCGCCTTGGTCCCCCTGGCGATAATCGGGTGGTTTTCCATACAGACCACGGAAAAACTCATCAGCAGCATGGTCATGCGGCAGCTTGAAAACGCGGCAACAGACAAGGCTGCCATTTTCGAGCGGTGGCTTGACGAGCGCAAGGCCGATCTGGAGGTCATGGCCGGCAGCCCGGCTGTGAAATACATGGAACCGGCGCGCATTTCCGACTATCTTGAGCTTGTGCGGGAGAAATACGGGGTCTACAAGGATCTGACGGTGGTTTCAGACAGCGGCCGGGTTGTCTACAAGACCCGGAAAACCGCTGTGGAAAGGCTTCCCGACATTGACCGGAAGACCGGGGCGGCAAACAATGGCCTGCATATCTCGGCCATTACATACGCATCCGAGGAAAAGGAATCCTCGTTTTTCATTTCCGCCCCCATGCCCGGGAAAAACGACCGGCCCCAAGGAACCATCTACGGCCGGGTGGGCACCAGCAAAATCATTGACCTGATTTTAAACATTTCCCTGGGGGCCACAGGCGAGTGCTACCTTGTCAACGAGGAGGGCCGGTTTCTGGCCCACAAGGACCCAGACCGGATTCTGACGGAAAACATCTCCAGGTCAGGCAGCTTTAAAAACATCTTTGAAAAAAGAGCCCGGGACAAGGCCTATCTGGATTACCGGGGCATCGAGGTGCTGGGCACTTCAAAACGGGTCGGCGGCACGGACTGGTACCTGGTGGTGGAGCAGGACCGCGAGGAAGCCTTTCAGAGTGCAAGCACGCTGAAATCCATTATTTACCTGACCGTGTTTTTGTGCATCGGCAGCGCCCTGATGCTGACCTGGATGCTTTCTTACAATATCGTCAGCCCGATCCGAAATTTGAGCAAATACGCCGAGGTGATCGCGGATTCGAATTTTGATCAGCCAATTGTCAGAACCGAGCGAAACGACGAGATCGGAATGCTTTACCGGGCCTTTGAGGACATGTATCAAAAGCTTCAGCAGCGCCACAATCATCTCAGGGAAAAAGTCGGGATCAAGGAAGCTGAACTCAAGGAAACAGACATGATTCTGGAAAAGACCCGGCGTGTTGCCGAGCGTTCCGAAAAATTCGCGGCCATGGGCAGAATGGGTGCGGCTGTGGCCCACGAGATCCGAACGCCCCTGACATCGCTGAAGCTTTTTCTGGAATCCGCGCAGGACCGGATCACCAACAGTCCGGAGGATGCCGAAGACTACCAGGTCGCCATGAAACAAATCAACCGTATCGAAACCTCCATCAACCGGTTTCTGGATTTTGTCAAGCCACAGGACCTGGTGTTTTCCGTCATAGACGTGCCCGCGCTTATCGATGACGTGATCTACATGATCCGCCCCCTGGCAAACCGCCAGGAATGCGCTCTGGAAACCGAGATTGACAGGAATCTTTCGCCGGTGCTGGGTGACAGAAAGCTGCTGGCAGAAGCGCTCGTCAACCTCATGGTCAATTCCCTGGAGGCGGTTTCCGGCCGCGGCACCCTTTGTGTGGCGGCATCGGAAGACCGCTTTGAAAACAACGGCAACCCGGTTTCCTGTGTCCGGATCGAAATCCGGGATACAGGCCACGGGATTTCCGAGGACCAGATGGAAAGCCTGTTTGAGCCGTTTTACACCACAAAGGCCGCGGGCACCGGTCTGGGGCTGCCGCTGGTGCTGAACACCATTAAAAATCACGGCGGGGTGATCCGGGTAAAAAGCGAGGTTGACAAGGGGACCGCGTTTATCCTTTCTATCCCGCTTAAATCCGGCCAACCCCTGCAGGAAGACCATGGAAAAGATACTCATCATTGACGACGATGAAGGGCTGGTGCATTTTCTGCGCCGGTTTTTTCAGAGAAAAGGCTACGCGGTCACCGCGTGTTCCGGCGGAAGGCAGGCCATTGAAAAAACCGCGAAAGACAGCTTTGACCTGATCCTGCTGGACTACAAAATGCCGGATTTAAACGGCCTGGACATTCTTGCCGAAATCCGGCGCAACGAAATCAAAACCCCGGTGATCATCATTACCGCCTACGGCACCACCAACCTGGCAATAGAGGCCATGAAATACGGGGCCTACGATTATCTGATCAAGCCATTTGAACGAAAGGACCTGTCCCGGATTGTAAGCGAGGCCCTGCAGGTAAACCGCCAGATGAAGGAAATCGTCCGCTTTCCCGCCCCGTCGTCTGTGCCGTCCGCCCCGGAAGATCAAAACGCGCTCCAGATGATCGGCAACAGCCGGAAAATGCAGGAGATCTACAAGGTGATCGGCCAGGTTGCGGAAAAAGACGTCCCGGTTCTGATCACCGGCGAAAGCGGGACCGGAAAGGAACTGGCTGCCCGGGCGATTTACCATCACAGCCGGCGGCGGGAAACCCCATTTATTGCGGTCAACTGCGCGGCCATACCGGAATCCCTGTTTGAAAGCGAACTCTTCGGCCACGAGCGCGGGGCGTTTACGGGAGCGGACCGGACATATATCGGCAAGTTCGAAAGATGCCACAACGGCACCCTGTTTCTTGATGAAATCGGGGAGATGTCTACTTCCCTGCAGGCAAAGCTTTTGCGGGCGCTGCAGACCGGGGAAATCGAAAGGCTCGGGGCAAGCCGGAGCACCCGGGTGGATGTACGGGTAATTGCTGCCACCAACAAGGACATTGAAGCCGAGGTCCGGGCCGGAAGGTTCAGGGAGGACCTTTACTGGCGCCTAAAGGTGATCACTCTGGATCTGCCCCCGCTCAGGCAGCGCAGCGAGGATATCCCGGAGCTTGTGAATTACTTTCTGCGGCGTTTTGCCGCGGAATACGACCGGCCCGTGTGTCACGTCTCGGAACCCGCGTTAAGCCGCCTGATCGCCTATTCGTGGCCGGGAAACGTGCGTGAACTGGAAAACTGCATACGCCGGGCCGTTCTTCTCAGCAGCGGCGACGTGATATCCGAGGCCAGCCTGATGATTCCTGAATCAGACAAGGAGGCTGCAGCGCCGGCCGCAGCCGACAGAACCCGCCTCATATACCGGCTCAGACAAACCCTGGAGGAGATCGTGCCCGAGATGCTCCGCCTTTCTCAAAGCGATGTCTATGCCGATGTCATCGGCCTTGCCGAAGAAATCCTGGTGGGAAAGGCCCTTGAATACTGCAACAACAACCAGGTAAAGGCGGCCGCGCTTCTGGGCATCAGCCGCAACACCCTCCGCGACAGGCTCGGAAAACACCCCACAGACAGCCGGAACAGCGACCCGGAAACCGATTAATCCCGGAACTGTTCAAATCCCGCGCCTGCTGTTCAGATCTTATACAGATCCGCCGCAGCCGGTCCGGCTGGCCAAGCTCCGGCTTTTTCCCGGCCTGCAATAATCCTGTTTGATTTCAATCGCTTATTTTTTTGTCCGGGAGTTCCGCGCCCTGGCATGCTCCGTGCAGGGTCCTGCTGCATAAACCGGAAAGCCGCATACATCCGGACGAATGCAGACAAGGAGATTTTTCGCATGTATACCCACCCTTTCCCGAACATGGACGCCCTTTTCCTGGAAAAAGCACTCGAGCAGTACAGAAGGCATATCAGCCCGGAAGGCCTCCGGACATGCGAGCGTATCGAGGAGGTCATGATGTTGTGCGCACGGGAGACCCCCGTCTATGAGCAGATCAGCAGCTTTGCCGTAGCGCTGTATACAATCGGTTACTTTGACTGCCCGGATCTGATGGCAGTTGCGGATATAGATTCGGCAGAGGCCGGCAGAATTCTGCAGGAAGACTTTATCCGGGTTGCGGCAGAAGACATTCCGCTGGAATACCGGATTATGGAATCGGATGAAAGATACATGCTGGTTGCAGGCGATCCGCTGTTTCCGGTCCATTTTGCCGTGCTTGCCGACTGCCGCAGCAACAGGCCGTTTTTTTCCAAGCTTCCGTTTTTCGGAAGCGGTTTTGACAGTCTGACCGAACTCATTGACGAGTTTGCCGGCATCGACGGCGTGGGGCCGGAAGATTTTTGCTATTTCCGCATAAAGGCCGGCGGCGGGATACCTGCCGATGCAATGGGCAAAATATACATTCTGAAATAAATCATTTTATGAACCCGGAAAGCGTTGAAGGTTCGTGAAAAGTCGATTCTGTCAAAATTAATCAGAAAATTTCCAAGGAGGCCATTCCATGTCCGTTATCAGCGATGTCATCGACAAGGTCAAACAAACCGATCCCGGCCAGAAGGAGTTTCACCAGGCCGTCATAGAGGTGATGGAAACCCTGGCGCCCACCGTGGACAAACACCCGGAGTTTGTCAAGGCCGGCATTTACGAAAGAATCGTGGAGCCTGAAAGAGTCATTATTTTTCGTGTTCCGTGGACCGACGACAACGGGAAGGTCCATGTAAACCGGGGATTCCGCGTGCAGTTCAACAACGCCATCGGACCGTTTAAGGGCGGCCTGCGGTTTCATCCTTCCGTAAACCTGGGCATTATCAAGTTTCTGGGCTTTGAACAGGTTTTTAAAAATTCCCTGACCACCCTGCCCATGGGCGGGGGCAAGGGGGGATCGGATTTCGACCCCAAGGGCCGGTCAGATGACGAGGTCATGCGGTTCTGCCAGGCATTTATGCGGGAACTGAGCCGGCATATCGGCCCGGAAACAGACGTCCCCGCGGGTGATATCGGCGTGGGCGCCCGGGAAATCGGCTATATGTACGGCTACTACAAAAAGCTGAAAAACGAGCATGCCGGCGTACTGACCGGCAAAAGCCTGGAATACGGCGGGAGCCTGATCCGGCCCGAGGCAACCGGTTACGGCACGGTCTATTTTGCAATCGAAATGCTGGCAAACCGCGGCCTGGACTTCAAGGACAAGGTCGTGGCAGTAAGCGGCTCGGGAAATGTGGCCCAGTATGCAATTGAAAAGGTCAATGAAATGGGCGGCCGGGTGATCTCGGTCTGCGATTCCGGGGCAACCGTGATCGACGAGTCCGGAATCGATGTGGAAAAATGCTGTTTCCTCATGGCGCTGAAAAACGTGCGCCGGGGAAGGGTCGCTGAATTTGCGGAAAAATACCACACCGCTTATTTTGACGGCAAAAACGTCTGGGACGTCATCCGGGAGCAGGGCATCAAGGTGGATATCGCCCTGCCGTGTGCCACCCAGAACGAAATCGATGCGGAAAACGCCGAAGCGCTGGTGAATAATGGATGCATCTGCGTGGCAGAAGGCGCGAATATGCCCTCAACTCCGGAAGCCGTCCGGATTTTTCGGGATAACGGCATTCTTTACGGACCGGGCAAGGCGGCCAACGCCGGCGGCGTGGCCACCTCCGGGCTGGAAATGAGCCAGAACAGCCTGAAGCTGTCCTGGAGCCGGGAAGAAGT
The DNA here is from genome assembly GCA_046537995.1 of Desulfobacterales bacterium. Lineage (GTDB taxonomy): Bacteria > Desulfobacterota > Desulfobacteria > Desulfobacterales > Desulfosalsimonadaceae > Desulfosalsimonas. The sequence continues at coordinate 6,618 of JBKHJS010000018.1, read as the reverse complement.
GGATCAGCGTCTGCGCACGATTATGAAAAACATTCACAAGTCCTGCCTGGATGCCGCAGAGGTCTACGGGAAAAAGGGGGATTACGTCACCGGCGCCAATATTGCCGGATTTGTCAAGGTGGCCAATGCGATGCTCGCCTACGGTGTCGTCTAAAAACCAACCCCGAAAGCCGGGACTTTAAAGGCGGTCTGCTGTCTGTGCGTTTTCAGCCAGATAGCAGACCGCCTTCTGCCCGGTGGCGCTGGCGCAAAGCGTAAGGCCCAGGTGGCCGGTGTCCGCCACTTTTACTGTTTGGCTCAATCCGCTGTCCCGGGGCCTGAGACTTGCAAGCTGATTGGGCAGCGACCGGAGCCAATCCAGGTTGAATGTCACCTCCGGGTTTTCCGGGTAAATCGCCAGGTAGAAAATCCCGGTTTCAATCAGGTCGTGAAAAAAATGGGTGCCAAAGGACAGATCGGGTATCAGGCTGCCGTCCTGGTAGCTGATCTCTGCAATTGCCGCCACATGGTTGATTTCCGAAAAATTCACGCAAACCCCCATTTCAGGAGAATGCGTGCCCCATCTGCCCGGGCCCATCAACAGCACCGGGCATTTTTCCCTGTCTGCGGCCGTCTGGTTTAACCTGCCCACCAGCCTGGCAACGCTGTATTTGTCAGACTTTTTCAGTTCTGCATAAGATTCCGGATCCACGAAGATGATTTTTTCAATTCGCTGGTGCAGACCGCCGCCCATGAAGTTGCCGTTTACCGAGATAATGGTGCGCTGCTGGGACAGGTCCCCGGGAACGGCGGCTTCATTGCCGTCTGCGATGACCTGGAGCGGCCGGCACTGCAGCAGGTTCACCCGGATATCACCGGATCGGCTGAAGTTGACGGTAAATTCGATGTCCACCGGGTACTGGTAGGCGTTTTCAAGCTGTCCGAGCATTTTGCCCATCAGGTCGGTAAACGGCGTGTTTTTGAGAAAGGGATCAAAGGTGACAACCCGGGGGAACCCGGATTCCGGGGTACCCAAAAGATCCAGTGTTTCAGCGGGCTGCCTTGTCAGGACCTTTTCCACGGAAACGGTTTCGATGCGGTTTTTCTCCAGGTTGAGCAGATCCACGAAGTGCTGGGAAAATGTGCGGATGTCCTTTATCCCGGCAAGGGGCCGCACAAAGGGGGCATCCACTGCAATGATGCGCGGGTAGTCGTTTTCCACCCGGTTGACCGCGCGGGTGCCGAGCCCGAAAACCAGCCGGATCATGCCGGCTTCCGGATTCATGCCCTTTTTCCACACAAACGGATTGTGCGACAGGCCCACCCCGGCAAGCTCCGGGAAAAACCAGCTTCGGCGGTAGGAGCCCGATACCCGCTGCACCAGCAGGGCCATCTGCTCGTCCATTCGGTCCAGCCCCCGCTGCCGGCGATAGGCCAGGGCATCTTCGCTCATGGTGCTGGCAAATATTTTGCGGACGGCTTCTTCGAAATTTTCGTACCGTTTTTCCGGCGATCCCTGGTTAACACAGAAATAGCTTTCGTACTTGCCGGCAAACGCGCTTCCGAATGCGTCTTCCAGAAGACTGCTGGAGCGAACGATAATCGGGGACTGGCCGAAATATTCCAGCATCAGCTGGAACTGCTCGGTGATTTCTTCCGGGAAAGTGCCCTTCAGCATCCGCTCCCTTAACGCGGCGGCCTTTGAAAAATAGCCCTGCCGGGTCTTGTGGGCCATAAACAGTTTCCACCAGCCGTTTTGGACGATATAGGAATAAAATACGTCAGAACCGATATAAAAGGAATCATGGTGCTCGAGCACGTGGTTCCAGTCCGGAAAATTCTCCCCGGCCAGGATTCTGCGGGCCAGCAGCATGCCCAGGGATTTGCCGCCGATAAAGCCGGTGCCGATCAGGCGTTCCTTGATTTCCAGCAGGTCTTCAAGTCCCATATGCCGGCGGATCATGGACAGGATCCGGTTGTTGCGCGTCAGCAGCAGCCGGCTGAGCTGTTCGACCATGTCCTGCTTTTCTTCTGCGCCGGCTTCGGATTCCAACAGCTCTCTGGCCTGCAGAAACAGGCGGTCCCAGTAATCCAGGCGGCGCCGGGCGCTTCCGCTATGATGCCGGGGCAGGTGGGAAAAAAGCCGGCTGGCTTCCACGCTGTTGATTACCGGCACCAGCTCGTTTTTTTCCTTGACGTGCGGGAAAAACATGGTGGGGGAATAGCGGTGCTCAACCTTGATGGGGTGAACACAGACCCGGCCCTGATAATTGTAGAGGTCGATTAATACCTGGGTGATTTCCCGGATGCGCGCAATCGCCTTGAATGAATGCCGGTTGCGCAGGATGGCGAAATAGGCGGTGGTGTTTAACTCAAACAGATAAGGGCAGGTAATGAAAAAAAAGTCCCCGATCATCAGGTCCGTGGCCCACACGTGCTGCAGGTCGGACAGGGAGTCAAACACGTAGCAGACATCCCGCCCCTCCCGGGTCAGGATATCGTGGACCTCTGCGGAAAAGCTTTCAAATCCGTTGCCGGTGTCCAGATGATATATGACCGGGCCGTCTTCCGGCAACATAAGCGGTTGGTGGCGGGCAAAGCGCATGTAGACCAAACGCTCGTTTGCCGTCAGCGCGCTTGCAACAAACGGTGAGACCAACCGTTGATAGTCCTCGATACCGTCAACCTGCCACACGACATTATCGCCCCGCCGCAGCCGGTCGATAATGCCGTCCAGGCTCTGCCAGCCGGTACTCACATGGGAATGGTAGGCCATGGGCTTTCAGCAATCCTGTCTGCAGGCAGATGGTAAGGCCAAAATCTGTTTTCCGATAATATTTTTATTTATTAAAAATCTACATTACCATATCCCCACTGCTTTGAAAACGGTTAACACGCCCGCTGCCACATGGCACGGATTTGTAATCGCCGCTGAAAGCCAAAGCGGATATCAGGCCGCGTGTTCGGCCGGCAGGGCCTTGCGCGCGTTTTATGGGCACATGGGGCCGGTTTTCATTTTCCTTTGAGATATGGTATGCAATATTCGGGACATGGCGTCTGCCGGCAGCGGCCGGCTGTCGAAAACAGAGGAAAATTGCACGGAATTTACGGAGTTTCAATGTATCCCCAGGCCGTTGAATTCACCCATCCGGTTTTAGATGAGCAGGTGTCTGCCATTGGCGGTTATTACGTGTTCACCCGGGAGGTGTGCGCGGTTTTTGCCGGCAAAGAGGTGCTTTATTATACCGGTTATTTCATGATGGATCGGTCCTGCTGTGGGGTGGGCGGATGCGCTTATGCCCTGGTGGCGGGTTTTGTGCAGGACTGGCATTGCACATCCGCAGCAGGCGGTCGCCCGGTGTCCCGGGTGCAGCCGGTAACAGACAGCAAATGGCAGGCAAGCATCACAGCCGGGATCCAAAAGACAGACCCCATGATCCAGGTTTCGTTTCTGCCTGCCGAGTGCGGGTAAAAACCGGCTGCCGGTTTGATCCGCTTATGGTTTTTTTGCATAAGGGCGATGCCATGAGAACGTATTTTGAATGTTTTCCGTGTTTTTTAAATCAGGCCCTCATGGCCAGCCAATACATGGGCCTCGACGATCAGGCCACCGAGCAGGTTCTTCACGCGGTGGCGGAGTTGATCCCGCAGATCCCCAGGGAAAGCTCCCCGCCCGAGACCGGGCGGCGGGTATACCGGATCATCCGGGAGGTTTCCGGCAACCCGGATCCGTACCGGCAGATCAAGCAGCACAGCACCGCGCGGGCCCTGGAATTTTATCCGGTGATGAAGCAAATGGCCGCAGATACCGACGATCCGCTGGCGGCTGCGATAAAGATCGCTGCAGCGGGAAACGTAATCGATTACGGGATCAACGCCTCCTGCTCCATCGAAGCGGAAGTCGGGCGCATACTGGACAATGAATTTGCCGTATTTGACATAGAGGCCTTCCGGCAGCGCCTGGAGACAGCCGATCACATTCTCTATATCGGCGATAATGCCGGCGAATGCGTGTTTGACCGGGTGCTGATCGAGCAGTTGGGCAAACCCGTGACCTACGTGGTCCGCGGTTTTCCGATCATTAATGATGCCACGGCAGAGGATGCCGAGGCCGCAGGGATCCACCGGGTAGCCGGAATCGTATCATCGGGAACCGATGCGCCCGGCACCGTGCTGGAGACCTGCAGCCCGGATTTTTTGGCGCTTTTTGAAAAACCGGGATTAAAGCTCAGCAAGGGGCAGGGCAATTATGAAGCCCTGTCTGCCCAAAAGCAGCCGATATTTTTCCTGCTCAAGGCCAAGTGCAGCGTCATTGCCCGGGATCTGGATGTGTCGGTGGGCCAGATGATTTTTACGGCAATGCATGCGGCCTGAACCGGTTTACCACAGGCAGATCACTTTCCGGCCTTCCTGCAGGCGGGCACCCACCTTTTCCATGTGACGCAGGGGCGCCATTTCCCGTTCGAAATCGTCCATGCTCATGCCCAGATCGGCTGCCAGTTTTTCCGGCGGCGCGGGGCCGTTTTTTTTCAGATAGTCAATAATGGCCGCTTGCTGTTCATTTACCGTGGAGCCGGAAGAAGGCAGGTTCCTGGCGCTATACACGGCCCATGGATCACATGCCTTGGGCTTTGCCGCAAGATCGATATAGCAGTCCTCGCACACGGTCTGACCGCGGGCTTCCATGGCCTCATCTGCATTGATTTCAGCACCGCATTTTTGACATTTCATATCCGTTTTCTTCATATATCTGCGTATTGTTTTTTAACACGACAATAAATCGTTATCTGCGGATATGCAATGCAGCCCTTCGGGTGCGGCAAAGACACGCGGATAAAAAAATGCAACGGATTTCTCATAACATGAGGTCCTGCGACCTGGTTCTGCCGGATGCGGATGTGCCGGGCCGGCAAGGACCGGCAGGAATTTGTTACTGGACGTCTTTTCCGATTAACTGCTGAAATGCGGCCGCATCCTCAAACATGGACACGTTGTTGAAAAAGCAGTAATTGGGATTCTGGGAGCTTAGCATGGAACGGAGCTGTTTGAGTTCTTCTGCGGTGTATCGGTGATAATAGCCGGAGATTCCGTGCAGCCGGTAGTAGCGGATACCGCTGGTGACCGGATTTCGCTTGAAGGGATCGACCGCGTGGTACAGCCCGGATATCCGGCAGACCTGGTCAATGTCTGTATCCTGCCATTTGCCGCGGGGTTCAAACAGCAGGAGATATCCCCCGGTGTCCACGGCCCGGAAGAACCGGGCCACTCGTTCCATGTTCTCATCCGTGGGCTGAAAGGAGGCCGGGCATTGAAACAGGATCTTGTCTGCATGCAGGGCCCGGGCGCAGGCGAGGGTCTTTTCCCAGGCCTGCCGGGTGAGCGCATTTAGCTGGAAATCTCCGGCTTGGGTTTTTTCCTGCTCGGACAACGGCGTTTTTATTCGCCGGTAGGTGGGGCTGGCCGCTCTGTGGGTTATCAACTGCCAGGCCTTGACCGTGAACTCGAAGTTTTCGGGTGCGTTGTGCCGCCATCGCGCAAGCGTTGCGGTCTTGGGCGGCTGGTAAAAGGTTTTCTGCACCTCGAGCGCCCGGAAAGCGGCGAAGTATTTGTCCTGTGCTTTTGCAAACCCGCAGCATCCGATGCGAACCATGAGGCCTCCTTGAAAACAGATGTTTTTCGGAAATTTTACTCCGCGTAGATCATTTTCCGGGTCATGCCGCCGTCTGCCAGAAACTGCTCCGCGATTGCCCGTCCGATGCCCTGGGCGCCGCCGGTGACCAGGGCTGTGGGTTTTGCCGCTTGATCCGTCATATCTCCCCATTTTTCCTGGAAAATATATCCGGCCTGATGCGTTATTCCCTGTTTTCCGGGACAATATAATTCGGCCCGGCAGTCCGGCTTTTTCAGTCCGCCCGTGAACTTGCCGAGCTTCCGGTCTCATCCGGAGGGCCGGTGATGCATATGTCCAGGTCCTTTAATATGCCGTCTTCAATTCGGTATATCCAGCCGTGCACGGTCAGGTCCCGTCCGGATTGCCAGGCCCGGCAAACCATCGGGGTGCGCGATACGTTGACGGCCTGTTCAATGACATTGAGTTCACAGAGCAGATCATGCTTTTCATTTTCATCACGGCATGCATCGATTTTGTCCCGGTGCCGGCGTTGGATATGTTTGACGTTTTCCAGCCAGTTTCCGATCAACCCGTGAGCCTCACCGGTCAGTGCCGCCCTGATGCCGCCGCAGCCGTAATGACCGCAGACGATAATATGTTTTATTTGTAATGCTTCCACTGCGTACTGGATTACAGACATGCAGTTGACATCCGCGTGGACCACCAGGTTGGCGATGTTCCGGTGCACAAACACTTCCCCCGGGGGCATGTCTATAATCTGATTTGCCGGCACCCGGCTGTCCGAACAGCCGATCCACAGGTATTGCGGGGCCTGCTGCTTTGCCAGGCGGGTGAAGAAATCGGGATCCGCGCGCCTGATCCGTTCGGCCCATTTCCGGTTTTTTTCAAAAAGGTGGTTTAAAACCCGCATATGCATTCCGTTTCCGTAAGTTTTAGGGCTGCAGGTCGGAAGAGCCTCTGCCTGAAATCAAAATCATATCCGATTTTGGATCTGTCTACAAACGATT
>JBKHJS010000108.1:0-7825 GCA_046537995.1 Desulfobacterales bacterium | reverse complement strand
ACGGGCTCAAGGGGTGCCGGGGGATAGATCGGGCCGTGAGCCGGGGGCATGGAATTGTATACCCAGTTTATGTCCACGGCCCCCAGCCGAATCGTGCGGCTGCGGGAAAAGCCGGTGAATACGCCCCGGGTGAGGACGCTTTCCATCTGCAGGGTCAGCCCGAATACGGCCACTTCGGTTCCTGCGGGAACCTGTTTTAATTCCGTCCGGTAAGCCAGGGGAGAAAACACCAGCCGACTGCTGCCTGCGGCCCGGCACTGAAGCAGGGGAATGATTTCCGGGAATCCGTCATTCCGGATATAGGCCAGGAACTTCAGGGCGTCCATACGATTGAACAGATCCCGGGCAAACGGGGTCAGGACCTGCCTGCTGTCTGCAGTGTGCGCCCGGCCCCGGGCGGCCCGGGTCAGCACCGCGGATGCCAGAATCCTTCCCATGGGCAGTTTTTCCGGGCCCCGGGCATCTACCAGGTCCAGGTAATGCACCGTGTTTATCCCGAAATAAGCATTGTAGCGGAACATGGGCAGATCATTGTAGGCCTGGTATTCCGGGCCTTCTTTTTTCAGGTGGCTCCAGCAGGCATGCCCCCGCCACATGCGCCGGTCCATTGTCATCACGCAGAACGCGGTCTCCGGGTACTGCTGAATATTGGCCTTGCTGGTGCCCTTGCAGAACTCGCCCAGGGTGAGCTGCGAAGGCCCGGCGGCGCGAATCGAGGTAATCAGGGTGATATGCGGCCTGCGATCCGGTGAAACCGATGCCACCAGGCCGATTTTCTCGGCCGGCAAAAAGGCTTCAATGGCCGTCTCATCAAGTGTTGCAGCAGGATATGCCATTGTTTTGCTCCCCTGTGGCTGCATCGGAATCGCGCCGGGTCGCACCGGACCAGCACACGATCTCCGGGTCGGCAACCGATTGCCTTGCGGTTTGCGCCAGGGCTTCCATGTGCCGGGCGGTAACGAGTTCAGTGTGCGCATAAGCCCAGTCCCGGTCCAGGCGCATGTACTTGTCCCGACACAGGTTGTTAAATGCGCACAGATCCCAGCGATCCACCGCGCCTGTGAGGTGACGGGTGATAAAGTCGCCGATGGCCGATATATTTGCCGGATCGTCAGTGGCTCCCGGTATCACCGGGGTTCGGATCCACAGCGCGGCCGGGTGCAGACGCGACTGCAAAGAGGCGGCAACCCGGCAAAGATTTTCAAGGATCCGGCTGTTTTCCTGCCCGGTCAGCCGGCGGTGTTCTTCGGGATCCATGATTTTTACATCAAACATGACCATGCCGGCATGGACAAGCACATTTTCAAGGACGTTCTGCGAACACAGGCCGCAGGTGTCCACCGCGGTATGGATTCCCTCATGCCGCAGGCGCTGCAGGAGGGCGGCAGCAAAATCTGCCTGCATCAACGGTTCTCCACCGGAGAGCGTCACTCCGCCGCCTGAGGCCTCATAATAGGCCCGATCCTTGAGCAATTCCGCTGTCAGTTCCGCCAGGTCCCATTGCCGTCCCAACAGCTCCAGCGCCCCGCCAGGGCATGCCTCGGCACAATCGCCGCAGGCCGCACACCGGGACCGGTCGATCAGCAATCCCGCATCGCTTAAGTCAAGGGCTTGCCGGGCGCACACCTCCAGGCAGGTGCCGCAGCCGATGCAGCGGCTTCCCACCCAGCAGAGTTCCGGAGCAGGGGATATACTTTCCGGGTTGTGACACCATTGGCACTTCAAGGGACACCCCTTGAAAAACACCGTGGTGCGAATGCCCGGTCCGTCCTCGGTGGACATGCGGATGATCTCGAGCACGGCGGCGTTTAGATGTTCCTGTTGCCTGCGATGTCCGGTCATTTTTCTCCTTACCATCGGCTGTGGCTGATCCGGGAGATCACCTCGTTTTGCAGCTCCTTGCCGATGGCCGTAAAATAGGCATTATACCCCGTAATCCGCACCAGCAGGTGCCGGTAATTTTGCGGGTGTGCCTGGGCATCGCGAAGCATGTCCGGATCCAGCATGTTGATCTGCAGACACGTTCCCCCGTTTTCACAGTATCCCCGCAAAAACCCCCTGAACTTCTGCTTGTGCTCCGGGTCCCGGATAATTGCCGGATTAAATGTAATCGTGTGGCTGGTGCCGTTGGGCAGCAGATTGACAAATTCCTGCCAGTCACCCTGCCCGGACGGGTCCTTTCCGCCCAGTGCCCTGCCCACGGAATTGGTGTTGGCGGTGGGCCCGTTGGCATCCGCGCCCGTGGACGGGCAGATGGCGTTTGACAGGAACTGCCCCTGCTTTCTGCCGTCCGCGCTGGCGGCCATGATAAACCCGTCACCGGCCCAGTAGTTCCAGGACAGCATGCCGGGCCGGAATCGGCGATTTGTGGATCGGGTCCTGTGGGCCCAGGTTTCACGGGTCCACAACTCCATGACCGCTTTTGCCATCGCGTCTGCGGCATCATGCTCCCGGCCGTACTTGGGCGCCCGGTTTTTGGCCATGGCCTGCAGTTTTTCCCATCCCTGCCAGTTGTCCTGCAGTGCGTTGATCAGCTCGGACATGGTGCATTTTTTCTCGTCAAACACCAGGTGCTTGATGGCAAGCAGGGAATCCACGGTGGTGGCAAAGGTAACCCCCTCCAGGGTCACAAAATTGATCTCCGCCCCGCCCCGGGTGATGTCCAGGCCTTTTTCCGCACATCCGCGTACCAGGCAGGACAGATACGGCGTTGGCAGATACTCGGCCCTTACAGATTCGGACTTTTCGTAAAGCGCAACACACTTTTCCACAATGTATGCGGTCTGGCGCGCGTAAGCCTGCCAGAACTGCTCCCAGGTTTGAAACTTTACGGCATTGCCGGTATCCGGCCAGTGCCTTCGAATTTTCCCGGCCCTGCCGGTCAGCGGGTCAACAACCGGCACCAGATCCTTTCCCCCGGTCAGGGCCAGTTCCACCGCCTTGAGCAGGTTGAGATTGCAGTCCACCGTGCCCGAGCGGTCATTTCCCTGCATGGTGTTTTCCAGGCATCCCACCGGTGCATAGTCATGCACGTTTTGTTCGCACACCAGCCCGCCAAGACCGCCCAGCCTGGACTGGCGCATCATCCCGGCCATGGACCGTTCATCGAAATTCAGCAGAAACGGTGCCCCCTGGCTCACCGAAATCATCTCCGTGAGCTTGTCCAGCAGATGATCCGGGGAATTGCGGTGCAGGCGCACGTTGGGCTTGGGCTCCAGGATGGGGGTCATCTCGTCGATGACTTCGAGAAAGGCGTAGGTGAGGTCATTGGTCAGATCCGCCCCGTTTGCCCCGCGGCCCGAAAGCGTGATCAGCTGCCCGAAACCCGAGGTAATGCCCTGGTTGCCGTTTCGGATCATGGCGTCATAAGCGGTGTTGGCATGGATCCAGAAACATCTGAGGATTTCCTTGCCAAATTCCCGGTCCATGCCCGCTGCCAGCGAATTTTCCCAATAAGGCAGCAGGTACTGGTCAATACGGCCGAACGACAGCCCCGGGCCGGGATAATTTTCATCGCTCATGACCAGCATATGCGTGAGCCACAGGGATTGGACCGACTGCCAGAAGGTGATTGCCGGCCGCCAGGGCACCCGATCCAGGTTTTCGGCCATCTGCAAAAGCTCCTTTTCCCGCGCCGGAGCGGTCTCATCTGCGGCCTGCTGCCGGCAAATGCGGGCATAGTCCGCGGCCACGTCCCGGGCCATGCTGGCCGCCGTTTTCATGGCGCGGAGCTGTCCCGCCTTTTTGCGGTGCCTGGGATAGCCAGAAAACCGGGCAAGCTGCTTCTCCACTTCCACGTAAATGTTTTCCCAGCCGCCTTCGAGCACCCGCTGATAGTCCGGAATCAAGTGCCCGGAAGTGGCTCCGGCATTGCCGTATCCATGATCGTGAAACCACTTGACAGCACGCCGGGCGCCCTTTTTTCCCATGGTTTTTTTGTCGTAATCCCTTTGCTCCGCGCGCGTCATGCACATGGAAGTGGCCAGGTTGAATCTGCCGCCGGCAATCAGGTCGCCGGGCAGAATCTCTTTGGGCACGTGGTTGACCATGACCTCTTTGACAAACCAGGCCCTGCGGCGGGCAATAGGCCATGACCAGAAACCCTGGGGCAGCGGCACGTTTCGGGCCGCCTGACGGTAGGAACTGCGCACGGGCTGAAGCAGCATGTAGGTTTCAGGAACGATATAATAATCCATCTCGTTGAACTGCACATCCCAGGGGGTGCCCGTGGTCCAGGCCGTGGTTTCATTGTTCCACGCGCGCTGTGCCCCCTTGAAATAATAATTCCGCAGGCGGGTGATGCGTTCGGACAGTTGCCCGGGGGACTTCACCGCACGGGTTTGCATTGCGGGGGCGGTATCTGACATGGCGTTTTCCTCTGCATTGAAGGGATCTCACGGAACGGGGAATTTCCATGATAAATAGGTAAAGTGAATCCGGATCGGCCGAAAGCCCTCGAAGGCTGTCATGCTGCTGACAGATAGTTGTAATTTATAAAAATTTGCAGCAGTTGTCAATATCATTACATGGCACAAAAAGGGGGCAGGCCTGAATTGCTTTACAAACCCCTTGAAATTCTGCATGGTTAACATCAGTAGTCTTGAAAGAAGCCGTTTGGGCACAAAATTTGTCAAAGGGACCTGCGGACGAAAAACACCAGATCACCGGATCTGGAAAATCCATCCGCAGATTGCGCATATGATTCACATCAACGAAACACTGGCCATACCGGAAAGCGAGCTGACGTTTACGGCTTCCGGTGCAGGGGGTCCGGGCGGTCAGCATGTGAACAAGACCAGCACCCGGATTACGCTCTGGTTTGACGTTAACAATTCTCCCAGTCTAAGCGAGCACCAAAAAGCACGGATTGCAGAAAACCTTCATACGCGCATTAACAAAAACGGCATGCTGCGGATTTCCGCGCAGCGGCATCGAAGTCAGGCCGCCAACCGGCAGCAGACTGTCGAAAAATTTGCCGAACTGATCGCAGAATCCCTGGAGGAACCGGAAAAGCGCAAAAAAACCCGTGTGCCGCGCCGCACAAAAAAACGCCGCCTGGAAGAAAAAAAGCACAGGAGCCGGAAAAAGCAGTTCCGGTCAAAGATCGGGCCCGGGGAAAATGAATAATCCTGCAAGAGTGGGCCCTGAGACTGCAAAACTGAGTAATCACCACACGGAACCCGTTCAATTTATATTGTTTCCGGAAGCGCACTATTTCGGTTGACAATATTTCAAATTAATTATACCACTTAAAAAAACAGGTCAGCGGGCGGCAGGGATGCCGCTGTGACGGGGTCAAACTGGAATCTCCGCAGGTATGCGCCCGGAAGATGCAGCGCTGCTTCGGTCACCAGGCTTTTTCTTCCAACTCAATCCGCTGAATCGAACCCCCGTCTTCCGCCGTTTGAACCAATCACGCAAAAAGAAAGGAGGACTTCTGAATGAATTCTTTACTTCTTGTGATTCTCATGCTGGCGGGCTTTTTGGTGGCCTATCACACCTACGGCAGATTTTTGGGCCGAAAAATCTTTCGACTTGCAGCAGACAACGTCTGCCCCTCGCACGAACTCCAGGATGACCTGGATTTTGTGCCCACCAACAAGCATATCCTTTTCGGTCATCACTTCACATCCATTGCCGGGCTGGGCCCGATTGTCGGTCCGGCCATCGCCGTGATATGGGGCTGGGTACCCGCGGTTCTGTGGGTCTTTCTCGGATCCATATTCATGGGGGCCGTGCACGACTTTGGCGCCCTGATCATCTCGCTTCGCAACAACGGCCGCTCCGTGGGCGACATTTCCGGGGATCTGGTAAGCCCCAGGGTACGCATTCTTTTCCTGCTGATCATTTTCTTTCTGCTCCTGCTGGTCATCGCTGTGTTCGCCCTGATCATCGCCATTTTGTTTACCAAGTATCCCGAGGCCGTGATTCCGGTCTGGATCGAAATACCGATTGCCGTCTGGCTTGGATACATGATTTACAAGAAAGGGGCCAGCCACGTTACTTTGGGCATTGCAGCGGTAGTCATGCTGTATATCACAATTGTTATCGGCACCTATGTGCCCGTGGACCTGACGGCGCTGGGCATTAGCGGCAACGCCGCGCTGATTACCTGGATCGTGATCCTGTTTATTTATGCCTTTATTGCTTCCAGGCTGCCCGTACAGGTGCTGATGCAGCCCAGGGACTACATTAATTCCCATCAGTTGCTGGTTGCTTTTGTCCTTCTGGGCCTGGGCGTAATCCTGGCGCAGCCGGAAATCGTGGCGCCTGCGTATCAAGGTTCTCCCGAGGGCGCCCCGCCGATCTGGCCTTTTCTGTTTGTGGTCATCGCCTGCGGGGCGATTTCCGGATTTCATTCCCTGGTCAGCTCCGGGACATCCTCCAAGCAGTGCTACAACGAAGACGACGCCAGGTATATTGGCTACGGCGCCATGCTCCTTGAAGGCTCCCTGTCCACGTTCGTTATCGTGGCCTGCGTGGCGGGTATCGGTATCGGTCTGTCAGTGGATGGCGAGACTTTCAACGGCGCAGCCGCATTTACGCAACATTATGCCTCCTGGGATGCGGCAGAGGGGCTCGGCGCCAAGATCGGCGCCTTTGTCGGGGGCGCGTCCAACATGATCGGCTCCTACGGCATCCCCCAGAACATCACAATTACCATCATGGGCGTGTTTCTGGTATCCTTTGCCGCAACCACCCTGGATACCGCCACCCGCCTGCAGCGCTACATTGTGGGCGAGCTGGGCCGGGCCATAAAGGTACCGCAAATCGGCGAACCGACAACCGGAACACTGATTGCCGTGATCACCGCATTTATCCTGGCTTTCTACAACGGATCCGGAAAAGGAGCCATGACCCTGTGGCCGCTGTTCGGGGCGGCAAATCAGCTTCTTGCCGGCCTGGCGCTGCTGGTGGCCACCATATACCTGGTACGCAAAAATATCCCGAGTTTTTATGCAGCCATACCAATGGTTTTCATGATTATCATGACCGGGTGGGCCATGCTGCTGAACATCCAGAATTTTTATAACGATGCCAACTGGCTGCTTGTTTTTATCGGCGGGTGCATTATGGTGCTGGAAATCTGGATGATTATCGAGGCTATAATTTATTTCAAAAATCCGTATACCCCGCAGGCAGCATAAGCAGGAAGCAAAGCAGCCCAGCTGCCCGGAACAGACGAAACCGGAACAAGCCGAAAAGCCCGGAGCCGGACGCCACAGTCGGCTCCGGGCTTACCCGCCAGGCCAATCACATGCAACGGGCGGCAGAATGTGAAACGGTGCAGCCATGGACATCAGGGTTTCACCCCGCGCTCTTGGATATCTCCGGGACAGGCAGGTCTCCGCTGTCACCTTCTATCTGGTGGACATTGAAACCACTGGATCCATCGGCGCGGTCAGAGAGATCGGTGTGCGCCTGGCACCGCCCGGGCGCCCGGAAAACTTCAAGTACGACCGGGCCGAGGGATTTGACATATACGTGGACCCCAGGCTCGAAATCACGGAACCCATCGTGATCAAAAAGCAGGGATTCTGGAAATTGGCCTCGCTTTACGCAGACGGGCTTCATTTCCGCGTCTAAGCTCGGATCACCCGTTCCAGAGCACAGCGGAATCCACGGACCGCACGGATCGGGTGCCGGTCAGAACCATGCTCTGGATGAGTTCCTGCCGGATTTTTTCCAGATAAGACGCAGCCCCGTCCTGCCCGCCGCCGAGTACCGCAACGGAAAACGGTCGTCCGATCATCACGGCATCGGCGCCCAGGGCCAGCATCCGCAGCACGTCTCCGCCGCTGCGCACTCCCCCGTCGGCCAGCAC
>JBKHJS010000107.1:0-7847 GCA_046537995.1 Desulfobacterales bacterium | reverse complement strand
TGCCGGCAGTCTGAAAACCGCTTTTTTCTTTGGGGATGGGTGGCCGTAAGCAGAAAATCGTCCCAGTACTCGCCCAGCAGCTCGTTTACCGAACCCGGGCGGGGCTTTTTCCCGGCCTCCGGGGGCAGCACCCCGGTGAGCATGCGCCATATCATAACGCCCACGCCGTAAAGGTCCGCACGCTCGTCTATGTTGTCGGGGTCGGCTTGCTGTTCAGGGGCGGCATAATACGGGGTGCCGATCTTGAAAGTGTCCGGCACCCGCCGGGTTTCCCCCCGAAGCAGGGAAAGTCCGAAATCAATGAGTTTTACCGCATGGTCCTCGGTGATCAGCACATTATACGGTTTGATGTCCCGGTGGACAATGCCGGCGTGATGCAACCGGTCCAGGCCCGAGAGCACCTGCTCGGCGTACTTGAATGTGCGGGCCGGGTCCATGAGGCGGGTGGCGGTCTCCATCTCGTAATGCTCTCCGATCATGACCCCGAGATTCATGCAGTGGTATTCCATGGAAAAAAACGGCCGGTTTTGCCCGTCCCGGTCAAAATCCAGGATGGCCGCCACGTTCGGATGGCGCAGCCGTCCAAGAATCCGGGCTTCCCGGATGAACATTTCTTCAATTGCCCGTAAGCCCAGCAG
Source organism: Desulfobacterales bacterium (assembly GCA_046537995.1). Lineage (GTDB taxonomy): Bacteria > Desulfobacterota > Desulfobacteria > Desulfobacterales > Desulfosalsimonadaceae > Desulfosalsimonas. Next base: position 7,209 of record JBKHJS010000107.1, on the reverse strand, counting down.
ATCGACCATGTGATCGCGCGGGCGAAGCAGCTTCAAAGCCGAGATTTTGCCGATATCCGGCAGTTCCACCTTGTATACCCGCCCCATGCCGCCGTCGCCCAAAAGGCCAAGAACCCGATATTTGCCGATATACATGCGTCCGCCTCCGGATCTCACCATGCAACAAGGATGCAATGAACATGTCGTAAACAACCACCCGCAAAGGTCTGGCTTTCATAAACAAAATATAGCATACCTTTTCAGGGGTGCCAGTGACGATTTTTTGCCGCGGGACGGCAGGGTTGTCTGCGAGATGCATTAAGCCCGTCAATGGGTTTTCATTTTATGCTTCCCTCTCAATGCCGGAAAATGTTATTTTTCCTATTTTATAATGTTTCCGGATAACGGATTAGACAAACCCCGTATCTCGTTTTGGGTGCGATTGTGGATACAATAAATCAACAAGTTGAGATCCTGGCTTTTTGTGCAGACAACAGATCGGATTTGCGTCAGGCAATCCGCTCGGCAGCGCGCAGCCTGTCCCGGGGTGCCACAATTGGCGCCACCGGCGAAAAAACCCGAAAAGCGTTTTCGGAAAACGCGCACTTCCGCCTGCTGCTGGCATGCACGGATCCGGAGCCAGCCCGGGAAAACCTGGATGCGGCCGCCGGGTGGCTTCAAAACGAAGAAGAAAGCCCCCAGAGTCTTCCGCCGGGCGTTTTTTTCGGCGCGCAGGCCCCGCCCGGAAAGCTCGCTTTCGTTTTTCCGGGCCAGGGAAGCCAGTACCCGTTCATGGGCCGCCTGCTCCTTGATATGTTTCCCGAAGCCAAACCTTTGCTGGATTTGGCGGAACAGGCATTTGACCGGAATCCGCCGTTGTTCTCCTATATCTTTCCGGAAAATGCCGGCGGACAAGATATAGCCGCGCAAAACGAGGCGGCCCTGCGCAATACGGATGTGGCACAGCCGGCCATAGGCATTATCAGCCGGGTCATGGTGGAAATTCTCAGTCGGCACGGGGTTTGCGCCGATGCCGCATGCGGTCACAGCTACGGCGAATTAACCGCCCTATGGGCCGGGGGGAAAATCGGGAACACGGATTTTATGGACCTGTCGGTTGCCAGGGGCAGCCTGATGGCCTCTGCAGGAAATGCCTCCGAAGACCGGGGAGCCATGCTGGCGGTTCGCGCTCCTTCGGAAAAAATCGAGACTCTGATCCGCGAGCAAGGGGCAGACTTGGTGCTGGCCAATCGCAACAGCCCGTCCCAAAGCGTCCTTTCCGGCCCCACAGAAGAAATCGAAAGAATCCAGGGGATCTGCCGGGAAAATCGCATCATGTCCGCCAGGCTGCCGGTATCCGCAGCATTTCACTCCAGGCTCGTCATGGATGCGGCAGCGCCGTTTCAACAGCGCCTGGAATCGGTCCGGTTTTTCCCCGGCCGCATACCGGTTTACGCCAACACCACCGCGGCGCCCTACCCCGCAGACGAGCAGGGCGCCCGGGATCTGCTCGGCAGACACCTGCTGCAGCCGGTCAATTTTATCGATGAAATCCGGCACATGCATGAAGACGGGGCCCGCACGTTTGTCGAGGTGGGACCCGGAGCCGTGCTCACCAAGCTTATCAGGAGCATTTTATCCGGCCGGCCGCACAACGCGTTTTCCGTGGATGAATCCGCCGGAAAAAAATCCGCAATGCTGGATATGGCCTTTGCCCTGTGCCGGATCGCAGCCCTGGGATACCCGGTGGACCTGGAAAAATGGCCGGGGCGTCCGGGCGCTTAAGCCTGCTGACCGGCGCACTGCGCCTGCTCCACCCGGGATCCGCAGTAAGGGCAGAACCGGAAATCTTCACCGGCAACCGGCGCACTGCACGAAGTGCAGAAATTTGGCACCGGTGCCAGTTCCACGATCAGCTCGCCTTCCCGGACGGGCACCATTTTCTTGTCCTCTGTGTAATCCGCGGTTTTTAGCACCCGGCTGACAATGCCGTCCACTGATGCGTATACCGCCTTTTCCTGCTTCATGATCGACAGGTTAAACAACTCCTCTCCCTTTTTCACGATTTTGCCGGGGCTGGCATAAACCACCCACAGATCCGCGTTGCTCGGAGAGGCCACCTGGTAGGGATTGTCCGCATCAGCCATTTCAAGCACCTCGCTTGTCCCGCCCTGCGGGGCTTGGACCTGCACCTCGCAGGTAATGATCTCAGCGTCCAGCAGGTAACGTACAATGCTGATACCGCTTCTCCGGGGTTTGGAAATGTCATAAATCGTCATTTTGTGGGGCTTGTCCTGGCTGTCGGTAAATTCCAGCTCACGGCCGGGCTCAAGCCCTTCGAACCACACATCCAGAGGCAGCAGGTTTGGATCTGCATACTGCTTCTGGAATTCAATGGTTTTCAGTGCGTCTCCGGGATGGTTCAGGTAGAGCACGATTTCTTCCTCGGTGGGCATGCGCTTGATGCTATTTTGAAGACTGCGGGCTTCGGACGCGATATCGATTTCCGCAAGCGAATGCAGAGGGGAATCCTCGGTGCGGTTCTCCAGTGCCCAACCGTATTCCTTGCCAAATGCGCTCTGGTACACCCAGTCCGGCGGAAATCCCTGGGGCATACGGCCGTATTTACCCAGCAGCAGGTCCCGGAAAGCGTCATTGCTGTCCTGGTAAAGCTTGAGGCGGTCTTCTGTCACCCCCTCGCTTAGTTCATTCTCCGGATATGCGGCCACGGTTTCAAGCACTTCGAGCATGTGGCGCACATAAGGCTCCCCGCCCCGCTTGTACGCCCCGGTTACGGCAAGAAACGCCGTATTCCAGGTAATCTGGGAGCCCGGGGTGACATCATGATACCGTACGATTTTGCGGGTTCCGGCCAGAAAACGCAGCATGTGCGGCAGCAGTCGGATATAGCCCTGCTTCATGGCGCCTTGCTGGGAAGACGACGTGGCGCCTCCGGGCATGCCGTGTTCCACAACGTCATAGTCAATGCCCTTGAAATACGGGGAACAGTACTGATCATAGTAAGGCATGATCTGTTTTAAAACAAACCCGGACTTGCGGATCATCTCCCGGTCCAGCCGGGTCTGCAGGCCGAGTTCGTCCTCGATATAGGCGGCGATGGACAATACTTCGCCCTGGCCGTACCATCGCACGGCCGGTCCGATGGCCGTATCCAGGATATGCGCGCCCGCCTCTGCCGCGGCCCCGACCGCCGGCACAAACAGGCCGTCGGTGTAATGCCGGTGATAATGCAGTACCAGCTCGGGGTATTTCTCCCGGATGGCACCGACCAGTTCCCGGATGAACCACGGCGGACACACACCGGCCATGTCCTTTAACCCCAGGATAATCATCTGCGAGGCCCGTTTTGCGTCCACGCCGGCAACCTTGCGGGTCATCTGCAGGATTTCCCCGGCAACCCCCAGGTAATGCGCCACAGTAAACCCGGGTGCGTAGGACAGGGAAATGGCGGGCTCAAAAATGCAGGCGTTGTCGTTTAACACGATTTCGGCAAAAGGACGCATGTTTTCAATGTGATTGAGAAAGTCAAAACAGCGGATCACATCATAATGCGCACAAATCATTTCCCCGGTCTTTTCCATCATGGAGCGGGGCTGGGGCTTGTATCCCAGCACGTTGGTGGAGCGGATCAGGATCTGCTTGAGCGAATTCGGAGCAAATTCGTTCCACTCTGCCGCCTCGGTAAACGGATAGGTCATGTTGGCGAGCATGGCCACGTGAAAATGCGCCCCACCCCCGTTTTCAAGGGAAAAAAAACCGCACCGGTCCAGATACGGCCCCACGAGGCGGTCTTCTGCCAGCCGGAACCGATTGCCGCTGTTGGATTGGGTGATATCCCGGGTGGTGGTATCCGTAAAGTGCACAATTCCGTGTTCCCTGCTGTCGCGGACCCGGTCGAGCGCCGTCTGCCGATCCCGCCGGGGAAAGGAAAAGGTTTCGTGACTTTGTTCCGGAATTTCCGGCTGGACCACTTCCAGGCGCCCCAGCCGCTTGTCCCCGTGGCCGCGGTAGGCCCCCAGCTCCACGAACGAATTGTATCCCCGGGCCGAAATTTCAGCCACAAGCCGGGACATGCGCAGGGCTTCGGGCTCGATGTCCGAGTAAAACATGAGCTCCGGATGATGCTCGATAAACCGGGTATCATATTTTCCGGAAACAAAGACCGGGTGCTTGACGACCTGGCGGTGAAACGGAATCGTGGTCTTGACCCCGCTGATCATGTATTCGCGAAGCGCCCGCTGCATGAGTTTCACCGTCTTGCCCCAAGTGTTGCCATAGGTAATCAGCAGGGAGGCCGCCGAATCATACTGGGACGGAAACTCGTATCCCTCTGTCACACAGGAATCCAGGCGGACCCCCTGGCCGCCCGGGGATACGTACCGCGTGATCAGCCCGGAATTGGGAGCGAAATCGTTCTGGGGATCCTCGCAGTTGATCCGGCACTGCATGGCATGGAGAAACGGCACGGTCGTCTTTTCGGTAAAGCGCAGGGCGGCTCCGAAAGCCACTGCGATCTGTTCTTCGACCAGGTCAATGCCGTAGCGACATTCCGTGATGCCGTGCTCCACCTGGAGCCGGGTGTTGACCTCGATCAGGTAGGGCTCGGCCGCCTCATCCACCAGAAACTCAACAGTGGCAAGGGAATAATAGTTGACCGCACCGACGAGCTGCCGGGCATAGGATTTTAAGCGCTCACGCAGGGACTCGGTCATCAGGGGCCAGGGAGACGGCGTGATCTCCACGAGTTTCTGGTGATTGCGCTGAACCGAGCAGTCGCGCTCGTCAAAGGCGAAAACATTGCCGTATTGATCGGCAATCACCTGGATTTCAATGTGCCGCACGCACGGAAGGTATTTTTCCACATACACCCGGGGATTTCCAAACGAGGCTTCAGCCATGACCGAAGCCTTGTGAAACGCGGACTCCAGCTGGTTTTCAGAGTATACCGTGTAGATTCCGCGACCGCCCCCGCCGCCTTCTGCCTTGAGCATAATCGGAAAACCGATCCGGGCGGCAATTTTCCTGGCCTCCGGGATGGTCACGGCACTCTCGGATCCCGGCACCACGGGCACGCCCAACTGCCGGGCCAGGCGCCGTACAGAGACCTTGTTGCCCAGAATGCGCATGGCCTCTGCCGGCGGACCGATAAACGTGATCCCGTTTTCTTCACACTTGGCGGGAAAGCTGTCATCCTCGGCGCCAAAGCCCCATCCGGGATGTATGCCGATAATGCCCCTTTCCCGGGCCTTGCGTATAATCCGGTCCAGGTCCAGGTAGGCCTGGGGGTCATCGGGCAGCAGCAGCAATTCATGGGCGCCCAGAGTAGAGGGCGAGGTCTTGTCCACGTCTGTTGCGGTCATGATCGCCACGGCTTCAAGCTGCTCGGATATGGAGCGGCTGATCCGGCGGGCCGGGATTCCCCGGTTGGCGATCAGAATCGGCCTGCCCTCGATTTCTGACTGCACCTGCTCAAAACTTTTTTCAATCTGCGGCTGCTTTGTACTGCCCATATCATCAAAAACCCTTTATTCTTTTATTTTAGAAAGTTAAACGCAAAAATTAATATTTTACTTTAAAGATGAATGTTGCCCCCCGGCAGGATACTGCCGTTATAGATCACCCGGGTTTTGCCGTTTTTTTCAATAATCAGGCCGCCGTCTGCGGCCAGCCCGACAATTTCTGCGGTAAAGGCCTCATCCCGGCTGATCCGGATGGTGACCGTGTGCCCCTGCCATGCCAAGCGTTTTTTTACCAGCGCCACAAACGCCGCAGGCGTCATGGACTGCACCAAATGATAAAACCGGCTGCGCCCGATCTCAAGCATCTGCATCCAGAATTCCAGGGGGGTGACCTGCAGGTCGAGTTCCCGCAGGCTTGCCGGCTTTATGGCAAAGGCGTCAGTAAGCTGCTCCAGGGGCGGAGCGGACGCCAGGTTCAAGCCGATGCCCACGATCAGGTGGCCGCCGCGGTGCTCCACCAGGATGCCGCAGACTTTCCGGTCCTCGATGAGCAGGTCATTGGGCCATTTTATACAGACCCGAACGCCCATGGAATCGAGCACCGTGGCCACAAGCTCGCCTGCCATCAGCGAAGCCATTGCCTGCCAGCCGGGAGCCGCCCCGTTGATTTCTCCCGGGTTCGGCCAATACCAGGAGGCATACAGATTGCCCGCCGGGGAAATCCAGGAGCGCTGCATCTGTCCCCTGCCTTTTTGCTGCTCAACCGCGATCAGGCAATCCCACGGCGCCATACCGATCACATCGATCAGGCTGCGAAGGCCGTCCATGGTTGAAGTACAACGCCCGCAGACCAGGGTGCATGCATCGGACCGGCCTTTCCGGGATTTCCAGGCCGCCAGGCGGTCTTCAAATTGCCCGGCTGCCGGCAGCCGGGTTTTATCCCACGGCCTGAGCCGATCGACGTCCCTTTGCCAGGACGGATGAAACCCGGCAAGCTCTTCCGGGGCCAGCCCGTCAAACAGGCCGTTTCTGCCCGACCCGGCGATATATATGCCCGGCTCCATGCTTTTGCCTTCTCCCCATCCTGAATTTGCTCCGGCCGCAGCCACAGCCTTTTTTTGTGATAAATTCCGAAAAAAGTGTCAAGCAAATTCTGCAGATTGCAAGGTTGAGAGCTTCCGGATAAACACCGGTCTTCAACGTTGAGCCGCGTGCTTTGCTTGCCGGGACAACCGCATGTCGCTGCAATCTCCGCACGAAAAAACCCTGGCGGACTCCACGGGTTGATTTCGGGTAACACAAACCATGCGATTTATCTTTGATGCCCGGGGACTTTGAAACCGTTCGGGACAATATTGGTGGAATTATCCTCGGGGTTGGTCAGGACGGGACGGCGGGGTGGTTTGCGCAGATGCATCGGGCGCTGCAGCGGACGGCAGATGCGCAAACTTCCCCGCCGGGCCGAGCCTGCGAAAACCCGGGAAGCCTGAGGTCTTTTTGCAGAGCCTGACAAGATTGAAATCTCCTGGAAAAAACCAGATGTTCAAAGCCGAACCGCGTGCTACGCTTGCCGGGGCAAACGAATATCCGCAGGGGGCGAACCTGTGTTTTTGACCTGGGGGAGGGCGAACACGCAGGTTCGCCCCTACATCAGGGCAATTGAAAGCTTCCGGGAGAATATGGGGGAATCTGTCGGGGGTCTGGACAGGGGCGGACGGCGGGGATGATTTGTGAGATGCATTGAGCGCGC
>JBKHJS010000106.1:0-7850 GCA_046537995.1 Desulfobacterales bacterium | reverse complement strand
AAAAAGTCCAATATCTGCGTTGCGCGCAATTTCTCAGAATTTCACGTACGGCTAAGTACGCTGCATTCTTCGAAATTGCGCAAGCCTTGATCTTGAACTTTTTACGGCGCCATCTGAAATTAGAGTTTTTACGAAAGCATCATAATTAAAAAACCGGATACGATTGCAACAACGATAAAGACTGCAACGGAGAAAAAAATGGACACGATTATCGCACCTTCGATTCTTTCAGCGGATTTTTCAAAACTGGGCGACGAAATCCGGGCCGTGGAAAACGCCGGCGCCGACTGGATCCATGTAGATGTCATGGACGGGCATTTCGTGCCCAACATCACGCTGGGCCCCATGGTCGTGGAAGCGGCCAAACGGGTGACTTCGCTTCCCTTGGACGTCCACCTGATGATCGAAAACCCGGATCACTTCATCGCGGATTTTGCAAATGCCGGAGCCGATCTCATCTCCGTGCATGCCGAGGAGTGCGTACATCTACATCGCACTGTTGAACTTATAAAAAGCGCCGGCTGCCGGCCCGGGGTCGTGCTCAACCCGGCAACCCCGCTTGCCGCGCTGGATTGGATTTTGGACGAGATCGATTTTGTCCTGCTCATGAGCGTAAATCCCGGCTTTGGCGGCCAGTCCTTTATCCGCAGCACCCTGGACAAGGTGCAGCGCTTAAAACAGAACATCATGCGGCGCAATCTTCCCACGCTCATTGAGCTCGACGGCGGGGTCAACCGGGAGACCATCGGGCAAATCGCCGCTGCCGGCACAGACGCGTTTGTTGCCGGATCCGCCATTTTCAAAAGCGCGGATTACGGGGAGACCATTGATTTCTTTAAAACCGCCATCGCGGAAGCGGGCAAGTGATATTCAACCGGAATTTGTCGTTAAACAGGAATCGTATATATCGAAACAATGAAAATCCCCTCACATAAAAAGGAGGGAAGCAATGGACAACAAGCCGATCCTGATCATTCACGGCCCCAATCTCAACATGCTCGGCACCCGGGAGCCGGAGACCTATGGCGGCACCCCGCTTTCCGAGATCAACGACGCCCTGCGGGAAAGGGCGGAAAAACAGGGCGCAGCCATAAACACCTTTCAGTCCAACCATGAAGGTGAAATCGTGGAAGCCATCCAGCAGGCTGCAGGCAACTGCGGCGCCCTGATTATCAATCCCGCGGCCTACACCCATACCAGTGTCGCCATCCGCGATGCGGTTCTGCTGCTGGATATCCCGGTTATCGAGGTCCATCTCTCCAATATTTACAAAAGGGAGGCCTTCCGGCACAAGTCCATGATCGCGGACGCGGCCACCGGGCAGATCTCCGGGCTGGGCGCCCACGGCTATCTGCTGGCTCTGGATGCGGCACTCAACCTGGCCGGCAAGTAACATGAAGCGCCTGGTCTTTCCGGCTTCCATGCTCCTGTTCGGGCTGGGGCTTTCCCAGGTCCTTTTCACGGCACTGGTCTATGTTTCCAACCATCGGCTGCATGCTGAACTGGCAGACATGAAGGCCGCCGGTTACCTGGTTGTGCCCAACGAGCTTGTCATGCCGGGTCTTTTGCAATTTATGCCCGCATTCTGCGGCGCCCTGTTCTTTACGCTCACCACCGGCGCCGGCCTGAGCCTGGCGGCCTTTTTTGCGGCCTGGGTGCAAAAAAGGCTTTTGCCCGGCAGCCGGGTTTATCCCGCAGTGCTTGTTGCAGCCTGGCTGACATTGTTGATCGCATGCAACCTGCAGGGGTGGAACCTGCGGGCAACGATTGTGTTTCTCCTGGTGCCGCCGGCCGTTTTCGCCGCCGCACGGACCTGGATGCCGCCTGCACACGCCGGAGACAAACATGTCCGGGCAGTGCACATCATTGTCGTGGCGATCGCGGCTGTTGCCTGGATTCCCTGCCTGCAGCAGGACGTATTTATCTCCATACGGGACTATATACTGCTTTCCAACCCGGCCGGCAAGCAGGTCAATGCATTTTACTACAACTATACCCTGTACCCGGCCAACATGATCCGGCCCCTGGCCAATAAGCTGATAAAGCCGTGCCGGATCGAAACGGGCGCCTCCCCTGCCCGGTATCGGCAAATCACCGGGCGGCTGATTGCCTATGATTATCTGCCGGTGGCCGAAGACACCCCTTCCGCAATAACAATCCGGTCTGAAAATGACCGGCTGCAATTTGCCGCAGACGAAACCGTCCTGCATGAAACCGGGCTTCAAAAGTTCCTGTCCGAGCCGGGACAAACCCTGAAAACCGTTTCCATGCGCGCGGATACAAACCGTTTTTTCCGGCAGGCCACTCTTTACAGCCTGATTGGGGCTTTCCCCCTGGGTTTGTACATATTTGTGCATGCCGGGCTCTGCCTGCTGCTCGTATTCGTCCGGTCCGTTGCCGGGCGCGGGATATGCGCCTCTGTGATCTGCCTGGGCCTTGCCGCGGCTGTGCTGATTCCCCTGTATGCCGGAGCCTTGCAATCGGATAAACCATCGCAGATCCGCGCTGCGCTGCACTCGGAATCATGGCACAAGCAGCGGGATGCCCTGAAAACGATTGCCGACCAAGGCAGCAGCCCGGGCGCCTATAATATCAGCCCGGAACTGGCCAAAAGTCCGCACGTGCCTGTGCGATACTGGCTGGCCAGGGGTCTGGGCAATTCAAAATCCGCCAACAGCCGCGATCTGCTCAAAGCCCTGACAGCGGACCCATCGCCCAATGTGGCCTGCATGGCCTACGCCGGGCTGGGGCGCCTGGGCGGCAAACAAACGGTGAATTTCATTGAAAACCGCATCCGTAGCATTCCCCACTGGTACGTACAGCAATACGCATATAACGCCATGAGACAGCTGGGATGGAAACAGAAACGCTCCGATACGCGTGGAAACCGTTTGCCGTAAGCGCACTTGCGGTAATTGCAATCGAAATCGCGGCCCGGCTCGCTTTCCGGGATCCGCTGCTTGCCGCAGGTGCGGCCCGGATGCTTGATGCGATCGTGATCATTGCCGCAGCCCGGACCTTGGGGCCAGGAGCGCAACTGCCCGGAATTGTTCCCCCTGATATCAAATCCGGGGTGCTCCGGGGCGTGCTGTGGTCAGGCGGGTTCGGCGGAATTGCCGCGGTATGCGGCGCTGTTTTGTACCTGGCTGGGTTCGACCCGATGGAAATGCTTTCCATGAACCTGCCGGCCACTGCCGGCGGCATCCTTGTCTTTTTCCTCATCGGCGGGATTATCAGCCCGTTTGCCGAAGAGTTGGTGTTCCGGGGACTTATCTTCGGCGTACTCCGGCGGTGGGGTTTTATCGTCGCACTTCTGGGCAGCACCGCAGTCTTTGCCTGGGCGCACCACACCCGGGGCATACCGGTTACGCAGGCAGTGGGCGGTCTGGTATTTGCCCTGTCTTATGAAAGGGAAAAAAACCTCGCAGTTCCGGTGGTTATCCACATTAGCGGCAACCTGGCGCTTTTCAGCCTCGGCCTGGTATCCTGAGAATTATTATCCCAGGTGCGCCAGCGCGATCCGAAACATCCGGCGGATGGGTTCGGCAGCGCCCCACAGCAGCTGATCGCCCACTGTAAACAGGCTCAGATACTCGGGACCGATGTTCATCTTCCGGATCCGTCCCACGGGCACGCTCAGCCGGCCGGTTACCGCGGCAGGCGTCAGTCTCCTGAGGCTGTCCTCCTTGGTATTTGGAATCACCTCCACCCAGTCGTTTGCCGCGCCGAGAATATCCGTGATTTCGTCAAGCGGTACGTCCCGGGTCAGCTTTATGGTAATGGCCTGGCTGTGACTGCGCATGGCGCCGATGCGTACACAGATGCCGTCGATGGAAATGACCGGATCGGTCTGCAGGATCTTGTTGGTTTCTGCAAAACCCTTCCACTCCTCGCGGGTCTGGCCGCTTTCCATGGCACTGTCAATCCACGGAATCAGGCTGCCCGCAAGCGGTCCGCCGCAGTGCTCCACCGGAAAGCCGGGACTGTCCATTGCATCGAGCACGCACTGATCGATATCGAGAACAGCGGATGCCGGATCCTGAAGCAGGGACTCGCCGGATTCGCCAATGGTTTTCATCTGGGAAACCAGTTCCCGCATGTTCTTGGCCCCGGCCCCTGATGCCGCCTGATAGGTCATGGAAGTCATCCACTCCACCAGGCCCTGTTTGAACAAGCCGCCCACGGCCATTAACATCAGGCTGACCGTGCAGTTGCCGCCGATAAAATTCTTCACTCCGCCGGCCAGGGCGTTGTCAATGACCTCCCGGTTGACCGGATCGAGCACGATGATGCTGTCATCTGCCATGCGCAGGGTCGATGAGGCGTCAATCCAGTAGCCGTTCCATCCCTTTTCCCGGAGCTCCGGGTGGACCTGCTTGGTGTAATCACTTCCCTGACAGGTGACAATGATATCGCTTTGCGCAAGCCGGTCCGTATCAAAGGCATCTGCCAGCGGCGGAAGCTCCATGCCGATATCCGGTCCGGATTGCCCGGCCTGGGAGGTGGAGGCAAAAAGCGGTTCAAAACCTGTAAAATCGCCTTCGGCCCGCATCCGGTCCATGAGCACCGAGCCGACCATGCCGCGCCACCCAATGAATGCAACTTTTAACATCGGAATCATCCCCTTTTTCCATAGTTACGTTTAAACTCGTTATTTATAAACCACCACCAGTTTTTGTCAACCGCCAATTGCTTTCCGGCAATTGAATTTTCCGGTTATTCTTGTTATAAATAATCCGAGACAGAAGCCATGACGCACCCAAACCGATGATTTCCGGAATAACCGCATGCCCATATTCGAATACACGGCATTAAACGCCAATGGAAAAACCATCCGGGACATCGTGGACGCCGACAACGCCCCGGCCGCCCGTCAGAAGCTCCGGGCCTCCCGGATATACCCGGTTTCCATCAAGGAAGTCTATGATACCGACTCGCGGCAAAGCGCCCGTATAACCGAATGGCTCCGCCCCTTTTCCAACCGGGTCAGCCAGGGCGAGCTGGCGGTTATGACCCGGCAGCTCGCCACACTGCTGGGGGCCGGATTCCCGCTGGTTTCCGCGCTAAACACCCTGATCCCCCAGACCCGCTCGGCTGTATTAAAACGCACCCTCGCCCGGATCAAGGATTCCATCGAGGAAGGCAGCAGCTTTGCCGCTGCACTCGGGCAGTATCCCGAAACATTTTCCGATATTTACGTCAACATGGTCGGCTCCGGGGAATCCTCGGGCACGCTGGAACTGGTGTTAAACCGGCTGGCCGATATCACGGAACGCCAGCAGGCAATTACCCAAAGCGTCCGCTCAGCCATGGCCTATCCGCTTTTGATGCTGTTTGTGGGCACCCTGATTCTGGTTTTCCTGCTGACCTACATTGTCCCCAGTATTACCGCGATTTTTACGGATATGGACCAGGCCCTGCCCTTGCCGACCCGGGCCCTGATCAGCACCAGCGGCTTCTTAAAGGAGGCATGGTGGATCATTTTAATCGGCCTTGTCGCGGTTTTCATGGTGGCTCGGCACGTGAAAAAGACCGACAAAGGAGGCTACGCCTTTGACAGGCTTGCCTTGCGGCTCCCGATGCTGGGCGCCTTGAAAACCAAGCTGGCGGTTGCACGTTTTTCCCGAACCCTTGGCTCCCTTCTGGAAAACGGGGTTTCACTGATGGCCGCCCTGGGTATCGTGAAAAACATCGTGGGTAACCGGTTGATTGGAGACGCCATTGAAAACGCGGCGCTTGACGTGGAAAAAGGGGGGAGTCTGGCCGCATCGCTTGAAACCGCCAATGTCTTGCCGCATATATCCATCCAAATGATCCAGGTGGGGGAAAACAGCGGGGAACTCGAGGCCATGCTCGGCAAGATCGCGGATATCTACGAAAACGAGGTCGAGGCCAATGTATCATCCATGACCGCCCTGCTCGAACCCCTTATCATCCTGTTCATGGGAATCGTTGTCGGTTTTATCGTGCTTTCCATCTGCCTGCCGATTTTCGAAATGAACCAAATGATCGGGTAACGCGCGGATACTTTCTGCAAACCGGCGCCATCAGGACCTTCCGTTCCTGGCGGGTCTTACCGATTCCGTAAGCTCCCTGTAATGATGCTTGTCATTTGCAAAGGTCATCCCGTCTTCCATCGTGATCCGGCCGTTTTTATAAAGCCCGGCAAGCTCGATATCAATGGAGGCGAAATCCTCGGTGCCTTGCTGCATCTGGCTGCGGATCTGGTGCGTTTTGCCTTCCCGGATGATGTTTTTGACCCGGTAGGAATTGACCAGTCGCTCCACGGCCAGTACCCGTCCGCTGCGGTCCTTGAGTGGCATCAGGCGCTGGGCCACGGACACGATCAGGGCATCGGCAAGCATCATCCGTATCAGGTTCTGTTTGTGCGGCTCAAACATCTGGATGGTGTTTTCAATGGCCACAGTGGCATTGCCCGCATGCATGGTGGTAATCACGAGATGCCCGGTATATGAGGCCTGCAGGGCGATTTCAAAGCTTTCCTTGTCCCGCATCTCGCCGACCACGATAACGTCGGGCGCCTGGCGCAGCACGGATTTCAATCCAGAATAAAAACTGGGGGTGTCCACCCCGACCTCCCGCTGGCTGATATTGCTCTTCTTGTGTTTGTGCAAAAATTCCACAGGGTCTTCCAGGGAGATAATGTTGCTGCGCTTATGGTTATTGATCATGTCCACCATGGCATACAGCGTGGTGGATTTGCCATGTCCCGCCGGTCCGCTGACCACGATCAGGCCGGAGGGTTTCAAGGCAAAATCCATTAACCATGGCGGAAGGTTTAACTCCGATGCCGGCGGAATGGATTCGATCACCGGCCGCACGGCAAGGGCCGCGGAATTTCGCTGCCTGTAGGCGTTGACCCGGAATCGTCCGATTTCCGGATAAGTTACTGAAAAATCCACCTCTTTGTGCTCAAGATATGTATGCCACGTGTTGTCAGGCATCATTTCCCGGGCATATGCCTCGCAGTCCGCGGGGGTCAGGGGCGGTGCGGCCAGACGCTTGAGATTGTTGACAATGCGTAGTGAAGGCGGCGCCCCGGCCGTAAGAATCAGGTCGCTGGCATTGACGCCCACGGCTTTTTTCAGCAGGGCCACCAGCCGGGTGCCGGTTTTGTCTCCTTCTCTACCATAATTGCACTGCTGTTCAAGTTCCTTGCCGCTGAGCCTTTTATTGGATCTGCTTGCCAGCATTTCACTGGCAGTATCCATCATAAAAGAGGGCGCCACCACGGGATCGATTTTCTTGCCCAACCGGAATTCAAGTTCACTGACAGTGGTCAGATCCTTTGGATTCACCATGGCCAGGGTCAGCCGGTTTCCCTGTACCGCAATTGGAAGTATTTGTTTTTCCTTGATTTTATCCGGAGGAATCAATCCGCTCACCTGAGGCTCGACCTCCTGGTCAAACAGGTTTACCGCAGGTACGCCGAACTGGGACTGCAAAATACCGAGCAGTTCCTCGATGGTCACATGTCCGAGTTCCAGGAGAATGGAACCGATATGCTCTCCCACCTGGCTCTGGCGCTTTAACGCCTCGTCGAGCTGGCTCCGGGTGATGAGCCCCTGGTCCACCATGAACTCGCCGATGCGCATTTTACCGCCCCCGGCAAATGCTTCCGGCGGATTCTGGTGCTCTTTTGGTTTGTTCATTTTCTCCCCTCCCTATTGTTTATTAAACCCAAACTAAACGAATTTCAAGTTTGCCACAGATACAAGGAAGATCAGGTTAAAATCGATAACAAAACGAAAGCGTGACCGATTCCGGCCGGAGTTGCAGTGATAGCGGCGCATGCCGGTCTGCGGGCAGCCGGTCGATGAACTCCCTGT
>JBKHJS010000105.1:0-7908 GCA_046537995.1 Desulfobacterales bacterium | reverse complement strand
AGCGTACTTAGCCGTACGTGAAATTCTGAGAAATTGCGCGTAACGCAGATATTGGGCTTTTTACGGTGCCATCAATAAATAAATAGCGTTTTTCAAAAGAAAATACAAGACCTGATAGTTAACCCGCTTTTTTTTCGGAGCAGCACTCATGACTGAAAACGCAACCCTGACCATCAACGGAAAGACCATCGAACTGCCCGTGATAGAGGGCACCGAGGGCGAAAAAGGCATCGACATCCGCCGCCTGCGGGCAGAAACCGGATATGTCACCTTTGACCCGGGATTTGCCAACACCGGCAGCACCAGAAGCACCATTACCTACATGGACGGCGAAAAAGGCATCCTGCGCTACCGGGGGATCCCCATCGAGGAACTGGCCGAACACTCCTCGTTTGTGGAAACCGCCTACCTGCTGATCAACGGCGAACTGCCCACCCGCCAGCAGCTCAACCGGACAAGCGTCCAGTTAAACGACCACTCCCTGGTCCACGAGGACATGCAGAATTTTTACCAGAACTTTCCCCGGGCCTCCCATCCCATGGGCATCCTCTCGGCGATGGTCAACGCGCTGCGCAGTTTTTACCCGGAGCTGCTGAATACCGACGAGGGATATGAACAAACCTTCCTGCGCCTGATATCCAAGGTCCGCACCATGGCGGCCATGGCCCACAAGATTTCCCTGGGGCACCGGGTGGAGTATCCCCGGCCGGATTACACCTACTGCGCCAATTTTCTGCACATGATGTTCAACACCCCGGTAAAACCGTATATCGTGCGCAAGGAACTGGTCAAGGCCCTCAACGTATTCTGGATCCTGCACGCGGACCATGAGCAGAACTGCTCCACATCCGTGGTCAGAAGCGTGGGAAGCGCCCGGACAAACATTTATGCGTCTCTCAGCGCCGGTGTCTCGGCTTTGTGGGGCCCCCTGCACGGCGGGGCCAACCAGGCAGTCGTCCAGATGCTCAGCGACATCCACGAACAGGGCATGCCGGTGGAAACCGTGGTTGCCCGGGCCAAGGACAAAAGCGACCCGTTCCGGCTCATGGGATTCGGCCATCGGGTTTACAAGACCTACGACCCCCGGGCCAAGATCCTGAAAAAATACGTGCACGAGGTGCTCGACCGCCTCAACATCGACGATCCGCTGTTGGATATCGCCCTGGAACTCGAGGAAATCGCGGTCAACGACGAATATTTCCAGAAATACAACCTGTATCCCAACGTGGATTTCTACTCCGGCATCCTGCTCAAGGCCATGCAGATTCCCACCAACATGTTTACGGTGATGTTTGCCATCGGCCGGCTTCCGGGATGGGTGGCCCAGTGGCGGGAAAACCTGATCGATCCGGAGCAGCGGCTGGTCCGCCCCCGGCAGATCTACACCGGATACAATCTCAGACCGTATGTCCCGATCGATGACCGGGAAAATCCGGAATCGTGCTAGTCCTTGTTCTATAATCGGGTTCGGGTTCGGTATCGAAATCGAACCCGATACCGATCCCGATACCGATACCGATAGCGATACAGATAGCGATTGAATTATGCACTCGCGTTGAGCTTTTCCCGCAGTTTTTTGTATTCCACCATGGCCCCGATGGCCCGGGCCGCCCGGTTGGGCCCTGGCAAAACCGGCGCGCCGGCATCGTAGAGCCCCCGGATAAACGAGCTTTCCCCAGAATAGTAGGAAAAACCCACCCAGGGCTTTTCCGAGGCCAGCATCATCCCGGCAAGCTGCCGGCTCTGCTCGGCGATGAATTTCTCGGTTTCAGCCTGCGCCTGCTCGGTGGAAAGCCCCGTGCTTTCAATAAACCGGGTAATGTTGCGCCTCGGCATCATCAAATACATCAGCAGGGCGTCCGCGTTTTGCTCCGCCTTCAGGATGCCCGGGATTTCAACGAAAAAATCCATGTTGTTCCTGGTAAACGTCAAGTCCACCGGGTTGTTCATGCTGGCGGTTTGGGGCAGGTACTCGGAAAGTTTCTGCCGGGTGCTTTCAGAAAGGGCGGGCAGCTCCAGGCCGCTGCGGGCGCAGGCGTCTGCTGCCACCGCCCCGGGGCCGCCGGAATGGGTCTGCACGATCACGCGGTTGCCTGCGGGCAGGGCGCACGAGCCCAGGCACCAGCAGAAATCAAAAAGCTCTTCAATGCTGTGGGCGCGGATCACCCCGCTTTGCCGGAAAACCCCGTCATATATCCGGTCTTCACCGGCCAGGGCGCCGGTGTGCGACAACCCGGCCCGGCGTCCCGCCTCGGTGCCGCCGGCGTAATAGGCCACAATGGGCTTATGGGGGGCGATCCTGCGGGCGGTATCGATAAATTCGCGGCCGCGCCGGATGCTTTCGATATACAGGCTGATGACCTTCGTGTTCAGGCACTGGGCCAGGTACTCCATGCAGTCCACGATATCGATATTGGCCTCGTTTCCCACGCTGAAACCGGTGGAAAAACCGAGCCCGTACCTGCCCAGGTAGGCAAACATCTGGGTGATGAAACTGCCGCTCTGGGAGGCCATGCCGATAAACCCGGGCGGGTACTCGCAGGGCAGAAAGGACGCGTTGAACTTTAAATGGGTGTTGACCGCGCCGATGCAGTTGGGCCCCAGAAAGCGGATCCCGTATTTGTCCGCGGTCTGCTTGAGCCGGTCTTCCAGCACAGCCCCGTCCGTGCCCGTTTCCTTAAATCCCCCGGAAACCACGATGGCATACTTGATCCCCTTTTTCCCGCAGTCTTCCATGACATCGGGCACAATCCGCGTGGGCAGCACAATGATGGCAAGATCCGGGGTTTCCGGCAGATCCAGCACCGACTGGTAAGCCGTGTGCTCCAGAACGGTGGTTTCGCTGGGATGCACCGGGTATATCTGGCCCGCGTACCCCATCTGCAGAATCGAGGAAAGGATGCTGGTGCCCATTGCCGTGTACTTGTTGGATGCGCCGAACATGGCGATGCTTCCGGGATTGGCGATACCGTATAAGGGCGATTCTTCAATTTTGCGCATCATCTTTGCCTTCCTTTAATACCACCAGCGCGTCAACGGCCCGCAGGCCGCCTTCAGGTGTAATGATCATGGGATTGATGTCAATTTCCGCAATGCTGTCGTGTTCCAGTCCGATCCGGCCCAGGGTGCGCAGGCAGTGGACCAGGGTCTCCATGTCTGCGGCTGCCTCGCCCCGGAAGGCCTTGAGGATATCGCTGCTGCGCAGTCCTGCGGCCATTTCCCGGGCCTCGGCTTCGTCAAACGGGGCAATCCGGAAAACCGTGTCATTGATGACCTCCGTGAGCACCCCGCCCAGGCCAAGCATCACGCAGGGCCCGAACTGCGGCTCCCTGTGCAGCCCCAGCACCAGCTCCCGTTTTCCGGTAACCATTTCCTGGACCAGCACGCCCTCAAATGCGCTGCCCAGGCGCCCGGCAATGGTGTCATATGCCCGGGCCAGGCCCGCTTCATCTGCAATATTGACAAAAACCGCGCCGGATTCGGTCTTGTGCATCAAGTCCGCGCCGGCTCCCTTGAGCACGACCGGGTATCCGATCTGTCCGGCGGCCGCTTCGGCCGACTCCCGGCTTGCGGCCGGGATTTCCCGGGTGACGGGAATGCCGTAGGCAGACAAAAGCTTCTTGGCTTCGTGTTCGGACAATGCCCGCTGGTTTCCGGCCAGCGCCTGATCAATGATATCCATGCTCTATTCCTTTGCTGCTGTTATGCCGGTTCATACATGATCACCGGGTCCCGGCGTGCGCGCCGGATCCGGTTGTCGACTTCCAGGTACCGCAGGTGGGCAATGGCCTCGCCGGTGGCAAACCATTTCTGGGCAACCGGAAATTCCTCCCAGTTCTTTGTGCTCAGGTCCCAGGTCATTTGCGATGCCACATCAAAGGCATGCATGGGCGAAGAAGCAGCCAGAATCTCTTCGACTTCGGCCAGGCGGTTTGCATGATGGCGCTTTAACTCGTCGATACGCCCGCGGAAATCGGTAAACAGGCTGCGGTGCCCGGGCAGGGCAAGGGCCACGTCCAGGCCGCGCACCTTGTCCAGGCTCGCCAGGTAGTCGCCGAGCGGATTGTCGTCCTCGGACCAGCACTGGATGTTGGGGGTGATATCATAAAGCACGTGGTCGCCTGCAACAAAAATCCCCCTGTCCGGCTCCCACAGGCATGTATGCCCCTGGGTGTGGCCCGGGGTCTGAATGCAGGTAAATTCATAATCCCCCACCGCCAGCTTGTCACCGTCTTGAAGGATGCGCATTTCCGGCATCCAGCCGGTGCCGTACTTAAAGCCCGGGTGCTGGTGCAGCGCCTCGCGCAGGGTTTCTTCGGGAAACCCGCTTTTGCCGCCATATTGAATCATTGGCTCAAATCCCTGCCAGTTTTCAATGAGCTCGCTGTCAGGCCGGTTGAAATAAATCCGGGTCTGCTCTCCGGCCAGCTCCGAGACAAGCCCGAAATGATCCGCATGCAGGTGGGTGATAAAAATATCCACCGAGTCCAGCCCGACACCGATTTCTGCAAGGCCTTCCATCATTGCGGTTTTACAGACATCCCGGTTCAGGCCCGTGTCAATGACGAGATTGCGCGATCTTCCCCGGACAACATATGAATTCAATGATTTCAGCGGGCTTTCCGGCAGCGGGATCTGCAGCCGGTAAAAGCCCGGGTAAAGCTCTTCAGCCATGGCGGCTTCCTTTTTCAGATTGACAAATAAAACGAGCGCTCACTCGTTTTTTGCAAAAGCCCTATTCTACTCATCCAGAAATATTTTTCAACAGAATTCCTGCCTTTGCCGCTATCGGTATCGGGTTCGGGTTCGGGATCGATTTCGATACCGATACCGATTTTTGTGGGATGGATACATCCCGCAAATCAGACCACCGCTATCAGAACGCAGTCTGGTTGACAGGACACGGGTTCCGGATATAAATATACATATGACCTCAAAGTTCATACAGCACAAAGGATCTCATTATCTTCGCCCTGGCCTGAGGCCTTGATTCTTATTCATGCAGCAAACCGACCCATACATTGAGGTGGCCGTGGCCATGCCGGTCTTTGGGACCTACACCTACACGGTTCCCCCGGATATGAGCGGCCTGGTCGAGGCCGGCAAACGGGTGCTGGTCCCGTTTGGCAGCCGGCGCCTGACCGGGTACGTGCTCGGCGCAGACACCCGGAATACAGGCGAGGGCATCAAGGCCGTGGCGGATGTCATTGATGACGAAACCCCGGTGTTTCCCGCGGAAATGATCCCATTTTTCCGCTGGATCGCGGATTATTACATGCACCCCATCGGCGAGGTGATCAGCGATGCCCTGCCCGGGGGCATCAACCCGGCGGAATACGCCGTGTACCACCTGACCGAAGCCGGGGAAAAAGCCATGCAGGAACCCGGTACCCCGGCTGTTGAAACCCAAATCCTGCGCGCGCTGCAGGACACCCCCTGCCGGCAGGCGGCTCTTTGCCGAAAAACCGGGGAGAACATTTCCCACAGCCTGCTGCAGAAAATGGTCCGCCGGGGATGGATCGAAAAGGAACAGAAACTGCACCGGCCGGCGGTGCGCACCCGGACCGAGCGCTGCGCGGAAATTGCCTGCGAAAGCATCCCGGAAAGCCATTTGTCCGAACAGAAATGCCGGATACTTTCGCACCTGCTGGAACACGGGCAGACCCCGGTGCGCGCGTTAAAACAAATCATCCCCACGGCAGCCACCCATGTCCGGGAACTGGCCAGGCAGGGCTATGTATGCCTCCGGGAACAGGAGGTTTACCGGGACCCGTTCGGAGACCCGGTGACCCGGGATACCCCGCCCCGCCTGACCTCCGAGCAGCAGCAAGTGGTGCAGGAAGTCATCGGGGCCATGCAGTCCGGGTTCTGCGCCTATCTGCTGGCCGGGGTCACGGGCAGCGGCAAAACCGAGGTGTACATGCAACTGGCTGCCGCCGCACTTGAACGAAAACGCACCGCCCTGATCCTGGTGCCCGAGATTGCCCTGATATCCGAGATCGAACGGCGCTTTCGCGCGCGTTTCGGCGCGTGCGTGGCCGTGCTCCACAGCGGCCTTTCCGCAGGCCAGCGGTTTGACCAGTGGATGCGCATCGCCCGCGGGGATGCCCCGGTGGTCATCGGCGCGCGCTCCGCGGTGTTTGCGCCCCTGGCATCCCCGGGCCTGATCATCGTGGACGAGGAACACGACACCTCGTATAAACAGGAAGGCCGGCTGCACTACAATGCCCGGGACATGGCCGTGGTGCGCTCCAAACTCTCGGATGCCGCGGCAGTGCTCGGATCGGCCACCCCCTCGGTGCAGTCCGTTTACAACGTGGCTGCCGGCAAGTTCCGGGAGCTCAACCTCACCCGCCGCATACGCAAACAGGCCATGCCCGAGGTGCAAGTGGTGGATCTCCGACAGCACAAGGAGTTAAAGGGCCACCGGCGGTTTTTCACGCCCGCCTTAGACGCGGAAATCCGGGCCACCCTGGCCCGGGGCGAGCAGGTGCTTTTGTTTTTAAACCGGCGGGGCTTTGCCAGTTACCCGGTGTGCGCCCAGTGCGGCGAGGCGCTGAAATGCCGCCACTGCGACGTGACCCTGACGCTGCACAAAAAGGCCAACACCTACAAATGCCACATGTGCGGGTATTTCCGGGCGGCGGCTTCCAAGTGTGACACGTGCGGCTCGGCTTCCATCAAGCAGCTGGGCATGGGCACCGAGAAAATCGAGGAGGCGGTACACGCACTTTACCCGGAGGCCCGGGTGGCGCGCATGGACCGGGATACCATCAACCGCCGGGGCACGCTGCTGAAAATCTTAAAGGACCTGCGGGAACAGAAAATCGACATCCTGATCGGCACCCAGATGGTGGCCAAGGGGCATGATTTTCCCAACATCACCCTGGTGGGCATCATCTGCGCGGACCTTTCCCTATCGTTTCCCGATTTCCGGGCCGGGGAGATGACATTCCAGGTGCTGGCCCAGGTGGCCGGCCGGGCCGGCCGGGGCACCGCCCCGGGAAAGGTAGTGCTGCAAACCTACAGCCCGGAGCATTTTGCCATTGAATCCGCCCGGGCCCAGGATTTCATGACGTTTTACAACCGGGAAATCAGGTTCAGAAAAGCCCTGCAGTACCCGCCGTTTGCCCGCATGACCCAGCTCAAGATCTCCGGCCGGGACAAGACCAAAACCCGGCAGCAGGCAGAAAACTTGGGCCGCCTGTGCCAACAGCTACAGAAAGGCGAGGACGGTAATTTTCGGAATGTCCAGATCCTCGGCCCCATCGAATCCCCGGTCACCCGGATTGCCGGCAGATACCGCTGGCAAATCCTGCTTAAATCCCACTCTGCAGACGCCATCAAGGGACTTTTGCGCCGCCTGGCAGTCGACAACCCGTCCCTGTTTGCCGCCCGCGACGTTTACACCGCAATCGACGTAGACCCGTTTTTCATGATGTAGGTGTGGGCGAACCCCGATCCTGTAAAGGCAGGCCCTTATGATTGACGGGATACAGGGCGGACACACAGGTCCGCCCCTACATATATGATTTTGTGCCCCCCTTTAGGTTCGGGCCCTTGTTTCCGCCCGTACCTGCGTGTTTGCCCCGCTGCCCCGGAAACTCGGTTCAATATTATACTTTATTATCAACTATCATTATGAATTATATAAAATAATTATCTATTACAGAAAATCGATTTAAAATTTGATATTTTCTCTTGCGCACAACATGATTAAACAGATCCGTCAACGACAGCCGAGAGCGGGATGATTATTTTGATTCTTTAAAAAGCATGTGCTATTGAATACATAGTATACTCAACTGTCACCTGGCATCATCTTTTAGGCGCCGGCGGAATAATATGGCGGACTGGCGCAAGGCGGTTGAATCCGGCAAAGACGCCGAAGAACTCCGGCGCCTGAAC
>JBKHJS010000017.1:0-29843 GCA_046537995.1 Desulfobacterales bacterium | reverse complement strand
GAGCTACAAGGGCGAGTATTATTACCGCAGCGGCAGCACATTGCAGCGGCTGAAGGGGGCGGCGCGGCCCTGGATCGGTTTTTATTGCGCAGGCACGGCCGAACATGGGACGGGGTCCCCCAGCCGGGGGTGTCCGCAGCCGATCTGGATAGCGAATCCCTGGAGCGGTTCCGCAGGCGGGCTGCCCGGAGCAAGCGGCTGGGCGCCGAGGTGCTGGAGGAAAAAACGCCCGGGCTGATTGAAAAGCTGCGCTTGGTTGAGGGTAAATATCTGAAGCGGGCGGCGATCCTTTTGTTTCACCCGGAACCGGACCGCTTTTTCAGCGGCGCAACGGTCAAGATCGGATATTTTGCCGCAGAATCCGACCTGCGGTATCATGACGAAGTTTCCGGCGGCCTGTTTTCCCAGGTGGAAAAGACCATGGACCTGCTTTTGACCAAATACTTGAAGGCAGGCATCAGTTATGACGGCATTCAGCGGGTGGAAAGCTATCCCGTGCCTGAGGCGGCATTGCGGGAAACCGTTCTTAATGCTGTTGTTCATCGGGATTACGCTGTTGCCGCACCCATCCAGATCCGGGTATATGACGACCGCCTGTTGGTCTGGAATCCGGGCGAACTACCGGAAAACTGGTCAAAGGAAAAGCTCCTTTCCCAGCATCCGTCAAAGCCTTTTAATCCGGATGTGGCAAACGCCTTTTTCAGGGCGGGTGAAATCGAGGCCTGGGGCCGCGGGATTTACAGGATCTTTGAAGCCTGCCGGCAGTCGGGCACGCCTGAGCCGGAGATCCGTGTTGAGCCAGGCGAGCTGTGGGTGGAATTTCCATATTCGCAAAGCTATTTGGAAAGTGTTGCAGCCTTGGAGACGGGTTCAGGTCCTTCGGGAAAGACTACCCAGGAAATTGTTCCGAAGACTTCGGAAAAAACTTCGGAAAAAACTTCGGAAAAACTGCTTGGTATGATCCGGGAGGATAAGACTGTAACCATTGCCGAGATGGCCCGGGCTCTTGGGAAAAGCACCCGGTCAGTCGAAATGCAGCTTGCAAAACTCCGTAAGAGCGGCAGGATAAGGCGGGTGGGGCCGCGCAAGGGCGGTTACTGGGAAATACTGGAGAAATTGGATGAGTAAAGTCGGCCAGCTCGAAAGTCTGACCCAGCAGCAGGTTCTCCGGTTTTTCCGGGATCAACTCGGCTACCGCTATCTGGGCGACTGGAAGGACCGCAATGGCAACAGCAATGTCGAGAACGAGCTGCTGCGTGACTGGCTGACGCGGAGAGGATACGAAGAGCGGATCATTAACCGTGCGCTGTGGGAGTTGGATCAGGCCGCCGCCCTGTCCGGCAGCAAGACCCTCTATGACGCCAATCGCGCCGTGTACGAAAATCTCCGCTATGGCGTACACGTCAAGCCTTCTGTCGAGGAACAGACCATCACGGTCTGGCTGATCGACTGGGACAGCACGGAGAACAACGACTTTGCCGTGGCCGAGGAGGTGACGGTGGCGGGCGCCAACACCAAGCGCCCCGACGTGGTGCTCTACGTCAACGGCATCGCCCTGGGGGTTTTGGAGCTAAAACGCTCCACCGTGGCAGTTGCCGAAGGAATACGCCAGAACCTGGACAACCAGAAACGCGAATTTATCCGGCCCTTTTTTGCGACGGTGCAGCTTCTTATGGCGGGCAATCCCAGCGAGGGGCTTCGATACGGGGTTATAGAAACCCCGGAAAAGTACTGGCTTGCCTGGAAGGAGGCATCAGAAATCGAAGATCCGCTGGAGCGGGGATTGCACCATTTGTGCAGCAAGGCCCGCCTGCTGGAGCTGGTGCATGATTTCATGGTTTTTGATGCCGGCACCAAAAAAACATGCCGTCATAACCAGTATTTCGCGGTAAAGGCAGCCAGAGAGCGGGTAAAAAGGCGCGAGGGCGGCATTATATGGCATACCCAGGGAAGCGGCAAGTCATTGGTGATGGTGTGGCTTGCCAAGTGGATTCGTGAAAATGTCCGGGATCCGCGCGTGTTGATTATTACAGACCGAAATGAACTCGACGAGCAGATCGAGAAAGTCTTCAGGGGCGTCAATGAAAACATTTACCGCACCCGTAGCGGCCGGGACCTTGTAGGTGTCTTAAACCAGGGCCATGAATGGCTGATTGCGTCCCTGATCCACAAATTCGGCGCATCCCGTGAAGGCGACGTGGATGCTTTCCTAAACGATATCCAAAGTCACCTCCCTTCGGATTTTGCCGCCAAAGGCAATATTTTTGTTTTCGTGGACGAGTGTCACCGCACCCAGTCCGGAAAACTCCATGAGGCAATGAAGGCTTTGCTGCCGGAAGCCATGCTGATCGGGTTTACGGGAACGCCTCTTTTAAAGAGGGATAAGCCCAGAAGCATTGAGATCTTCGGACCCTATATACACACCTATAAGTATGATGAGGCCGTGGAAGACGGCGTGGTCCTTGATTTGCGTTACGAGGCAAGAGATATTGACCAGTATATAACTTCCCAGGAAAAGATAGACCAATGGTTTGAATTAAAGACAAAAGGGCTTAACGACTATGCCAGGGCGCAATTGAAACAGCGCTGGGGCACCCTGCAGAAAGTGTTGAGCTCCAGGGATCGCCTGGAAAAGATTGTATCTGACATCCTCTGGGACATGTCCATAAGGGACCGCCTGATTAGCGGATACGGCAATGCCATGCTGGTTGCCGGCAGTATTTATTCCGCATGCAGGTTGTTTGAGATGTTGCAGCAGACAGAACTCAGGGGCAAATGCGCAATCGTTACCTCCTATGTGCCGTCAACTGCAGATATCAAGGGAGAGAGCACCGGGGAAGGGGAAACAGAAAAACTTCACCAGTATGAGATATACAGGGGCATGCTGGCAGAGCACTTCAACGAGCCTGAAGAAACGGCTATACACAAGGTCGATACCTTCGAGCAGGAGGTAAAAAAGCGTTTTATTGAAGAGCCCGGGCAGATGAAGCTGCTTATAGTGGTTGACAAGCTGCTTACCGGTTTTGATGCCCCGCCGGCCACCTATCTTTATATTGACAAGCAGATGCGGGATCACGGCCTGTTCCAGGCTATATGCCGCGTAAACCGCTTGCATACCGAGGACAAGGAAGCCGGCTATATTATTGACTACAAAGACCTGTTCAAATCTTTGGAGCAGTCCATCAAGGATTATACAAGCGGGGCGTTTGACGCCTTTGATGCCGAGGATGTGGAGGGTCTTCTGGAAGACCGGCTGACAAAGGCCCGTGAGCGTCTTGAAGAGACCCGAGAGGCCATAAATGCTTTGTGCGAGGCAGTGGAGCCGCCCTGGGACAGTGCTGCGTACAGGCGTTATTTTGTGGGCGCAAGTGATGATCCGGAGACCCAGGAGGATAACGAGCCCAAGCGGGTTGCCTTATATAAGCATGCAGGGGCATTTCTGCGGGCTTATGCCAATCTGGCAAATGAAATGACCCAGGCGGGCTACACTGAAAAAGAAGCCGCCGAGGTAAAGGCCGAGGTGGAGCATTACGAAAAGGTGCGCGAAGAGGTGAAACTTGCAAGCGGCGACTACATCGACATGAAGCTCTATGAACCAGCCATGAGGCATCTGCTGGATACCTACATAAGGGCCAGGGAAACAGAAAAACTGTGCGCCTTTGATGACATGACCCTTGTTCAGCTTATTGTTGAACGCGGCGAGGATGCGGTGAATCAGCTGCCGGAATCCGTTGCCGATGATCAGGAGGCAATGGCAGAAACCATAGAAAACAACGTCCGCCGCCTCATCATAGACGAAATGGCAGTAAATCCCAGGTATTATGAAAAGTTGTCCCAGTTGCTTGATGCCCTGATAAGGCAGCGCCGGCAGCAGGCAATTGAATATAAGGAGTATTTAAAGCAAATCGTGGAGCTGACAAAAAAGGCCTCAAATCCCGGACGGGACGGATCAACTTATCCTGAGACCATTAACACCCCCGCCCTGCAGGCTTTATACGATAACCTGGACGAAATACAGCCTGCTGCAATAAAGGACGCCGAGGCCGGCTACGGCAGTCTGTCTTACGATTATTCCAGGGAGGCAATGGCCGTGGCACTGGATGAAACCATAAGGCGCGTAAAAAAAGCCGACTGGAGGGGCAATAAATTTAAGGAACGGGAAATTTACAGGGCGATTAAGTCTGTGCTGGCCGAAAATCAGGGGATTGTGGATAGAATTTTTGAAATTGTGAAGAATCAGCGTGATTACTAAGCGGCAAAACACTCGTATACAAAAAACAATGATTGAGGTCGGCGATATTCCGGTGGAGGTTCACCGGAAAAATATCAAGAACCTCCATCTGGGCGTTTATCCGCCTGACGGTAAGGTTCGGGTTTCTGCACCGTTTCGGATGGATGACGAGGCCATACGCATGGCTATTGTATCCCGGCTGCCCTGGATTCGGCGCAAGCAGCATGGTTTTGTCAGCCAGGCCCGCGAAACCGCCCGGGAGATGATTACAGGTGAGAGTCATTATTTTCAGGGCCGCCGCTACCGTTTAAACGTGATAGAACGCCCGGGCCGCTCCAGAGTCCGCATAGTAAACAGCAGGACAATCGAGCTGCAGATTCCGCCGCAAACGGATACTGCCGGACGCTGGCGGGTAATGGAGAGGTGGTATCGCCGGCAGATGAAAGAGTTGTTTCCGGCCCTGTTAAGTGAGTGGGAACCGATTATCGGGGTGCATGTGGCTGAATGCCGCATCAAGCGCATGAAAACTCGCTGGGGAAGCTGCAACATTGACGCAAAACGCATATGGCTGAACCTGGAAATGATTAAAAAGCCGTTTACGAGCCTGGAATATGTCCTGGTCCATGAAATGGTCCACATGCTGGAGAGAAACCATACTGAACGCTTCCGTGAACTCATGGATTATTTTATGCCGGACTGGCGCCTGCGGCGGGACGAGCTTAACCAGGCGCCGCTTGGGCATTATGAGTGGGACTTTTGATTTTTCGAAATTTGAACAGACTATAGGCAGGTTAAATGGAAATCTGCCCTTTCAGAGGAATTGCATTTTTCTCTATAAATCCTGATGAAAAGGGCAACCACTTGAAATCATTGGTCGGGGCGGCAGGATTTGAACCTGCGACACCTTGCACCCCATGCAAGTGCGCTTCCAGACTGCGCTACGCCCCGGCGTTAAGACGAAACATCCATAGCATGCAGTTTACCCCCTGTCAAGGTCAATGGATAGGCAAATTGTTTTGCCCGTCAACTTTATTCCTCCGCCCCGGCAAGGGCCTGGTCAATATCGTCGACAATGTCGCGCGGGTCCTCGATGCCCACGGCAAGCCGGATCAGGCCGTCCTTGATGCCCAGTTCCATGCGTTCTTCCGGGGTGTGCATGTAATAGCTGATGGTGGCCGGGTGGGTGATCAGGGCCTCCACCCCGCCCAGGCTGGGCCCGATGCTCAGGATCTTGAGCCGGCTTAAAAAATTGAGCACATATTCGGCATCATCCTTGACCTCAAATGTGACAACAGCCCCAAAGCCTTTCATCTGACGCTTTGCCACCTCATGATGGGGATGGCTGGTAAGTCCCGGATAATAGACCCGCTTGATTTTGCTGTTTACCTCCAGGTGTTCGGCCACAACCTGGGCATTGCTGTTTAACCGCTCCATGCGCAGCGGAAAGGTTTTAAGCCCGCGGATCAGCAAATACGATGAGTTGGGGTCGATCACGCCACCCGTAATTTTCAGGAATTCCCGGATGGGATCCGTGAGTTCCTTTTTGCCGAGCAGAACTCCGGAGAGCAGGTCGTTGTGGCCGGCCAGGTACTTGGTGGCGCTGTGGATCACCAGGTGCACCCCGTATTCCAGGGGCTTCTGGTTAAAGGGGGTGGCGAAAGTGGAATCCGAGATCACGGTGATGTCCCTTTTGCCAAAGATTTCCATGAGCCGTTCCAGGTCCATGATGTTCAGGTAAGGGTTGGTGGGCGACTCGGAGAAAAACACCCTGGTGTTGGGTTGAATGGCGTTTTCCATGGCTTCGTAGTCGCACATCCGGACCACGGTGCACTCGATATTATAACGCCCCAGATAGGACTTGCAGAAGTCCAGGGTGCGTTTGTAGGCGTCATCCGTGATGATCAGGTGATCTCCGGCTTTGAGCAGCATGAAAAGGGAAGTGGTAATGGCGCTCATGCCCGAGGAGAACAATACCGCGTCCTCGGCCTCCTCGAGCGCGGCCAGCTTGCGTTCGGCCGCCAGCTGGGTGGGATGCCCGTATCTTCCGTATTCAAAGCGTTCAATGTCGCCATCGGCGAGTTTCCGGATCTCCTCGACGTTTTTGAAGATAAACGTCGAGGTCTGGACGATCGGTGTGGTCACAGACCCGTATTCGTTGAACCGGACCTCGCCGGAATGAACCGCGCGGGTGGAAATCTTGTTGTTCATGTAGTCATCCATTTGAAAAAACTCCTTGCCAGGCTGGTTGGTTTTGCAGCGCGTTTCCGGATTTCCGTCGAAGCCGCGCGCGGTTTGCTTTCCTCGGTATGGGAGGTGTCCGTATCTGTCATTGGGCAGGGGCTCCCCGGGATGATGCGGTTGTCTCTACCCGCCGGCCGGTTTCTGAAACGCCTTGATCACAGCTTTTCTGGACTCGTGGATGTCGATGATCCGGTCGAGACGCACCAGTTTGAATAATTCTGTCAGCTGCCTTCTCAGGTTAAACAGCTTGATCTCCCCGTTTCGGGTGTGCAGGGTGCGAAGGCACGCAAGCATCGCCCCCACGCCCGAGCTGTCCATGAATTTAACCCGGTTCATGTCCAGGGCCACCTTGCCGGAATCCTCGAGCAGGGGGGTGATGCTGGATTTGAAATCCGCGACGTTTCCCGCATCAAGCGCATCGGCCAATACGGTAATGACAACGACGTCGTCAATGGTTTCGCTCCTGAGTTTCATGGCCGTATATTTCCTGTTTTATCCATCTATCCGTTGGTCTGGTGACAGCGAACTGATTTTCTCTCATAGCAGTATGTTCCCATAATATCAAGTTTTTGATGACCTCGGAGAAACTGCGGCAGGGTGCGGATGCCAAATCCGCCCCCGGGCGCATAATTCATTTTTGCAAAAGGATGCAGACATAGACAGCATGTAGGGGCGGACCTGTGTGTCGGCCCGGAAAAAGGACAAACACAAAGGTCCGCCCCTAGGGTGCCTTGTTTCCGGGCAATCCCGTTGATACCCATACGGTTTTGAAGATATTCGTATATACGGGCAAGGCAACACGGCCTTACGCATCACACCCCTCAGGTGCCGCCGTAGCCAACCGTGACAGAATCCCCGTGCACAATCACCGGCACTTTGCGCTGACCATCGGAGACTTTGAGCATTTCGTCAAGTTTTTCCCTGTCGCTTTTGACGTTGACATAGGTGTGATCCTTGTAAGCTTCACGAGCTTTTTCCGTGTAGGGTCAACCCGCTTTTCCGTAAATAATGACGCGATCTGACATGCCGGCCTCCTTGGTTCTGCGGTTGTCGGTTGTGTTTTAAATATTATACGTTATCATACATGCAGGATCCTTATAAAGAGATCAATGATCTTGTTGCTGACAAAAAGATTGTCATTGTCTGCAAGCCCGTATGAAAACAAAGGCAAAGCCGTAAACCGTAAATTTCAGCATACAGGAGTCGCGCCATGCCCCAGCAGATTGTCTCCTGCGATCAGACGCAATGTTTCATCGTGGCCGAGCATTTTCTCGAATATTTTTCCGAAGACCACCGGGTCAACAACTTTGACCGGGTGTTGATCGACATTGCGCGTGTTTATGAAGACGCCGTGCTCATGGGGGCGCTGGCCGCCTCCAAGTATATCCAGCCGCCGGTGGAGCCCAGGGTGACCTTTGACGTGGATATCATCCTTCCCGCCCAGGATTTCACGGATTTTTTAAACGATGAGATCCCGCCGGACAAGCTGGAGATGCTGGAGGCGCTTTTTGAAACCTCGGATTCAACCAACCACAGCCTGCGTCACCGCAAAACCCGGCTTTACGTGGATTTCTTGTCCGAGGTCAGCAAGCCGATTTCCGCGAAACTGGTGCGCCGCGTGCTTGAAAACCCGGGTGAAACCACAAATACGCTGACCCTGAACGGGCGCAGTCTCAGCATATTGAAACCGGAACTCATCATTGCCATGAAGCTGCATCGCTACGCCAAAAGCCCCCGGTCTGAAAAAGCGCTGTCAGACCGACTGGACATTGTCAAGATGCTTAAAACCTATCATCAGCAGCTGGAGGTCCTGAACCCGGAGGAAATTCGGGCAATGATCCACCGCAGGGAAATCCGGTATTTCGAGGAAATGCTCGAAGACGTCACCTGTGAGATGTGCGGGGAAGGGAATTGACTGCGCAGCGGTGGTTGTTTATAATAAAAGTATTAGTGATCAGGTAGTATGAAAATCGTTTCCGCCATAATGAATCCCGGGCAACAGGAGGTGGGTACAGGTTATGGCAAGGAGTTATTATGCGATCCTGGGCATCTCCCCGGATGCCAGCAAGCAGGAAGTCAAGGACGCCTATCGTCAGCTTGCAAAGCAGTATCATCCCGATCATGAAGGCGGCGACAGCGGCAGGTTCCGCGATATTCAGGAGGCCTATTCCGTTCTGGCCGATGCCGGCAAGCGCCGGGAATATGAGCAGCAGCGCTCGCAGGAAGCCCGGCGCGTACGCGTGCGGGTCAACCCGGGCAGGTCTGCCCAGGCCGAGCCGCTGATTCCCGAGCGGGAGCCGTGGCATGCCGGCCGGAGAAGGCACAGCCGGTCTTTTGCATCTGGCGATCGGAGCGGGGAAGATATTTTTGAATGGTTGCTGCGCAACCTGTTTTAGGCCCTAGTTGCATGTTTCCGAAGTGGGCGGATTCAAGGTTTTATCCGAAAAAACCACGTGATTTCTGCCAAGGCTTTTTGCCCGGTATAATGCTTCGTCGGCTGTTTTTAAGAAACCTTCCTTTTGGCTATGTTTGCCGGGAATGCATGATGCCGCGCCCAGGCTGACAGTGGCGCTGATATGCTGACCTTCGAAGGGAAACCGCAGGTTTTCCATTTCTGAGCGGATTTGTTCGGCCAGTTTCCGGGTTTCCCCTGCGTCGAGGTTTAACAGGAGAATCACGAATTCCTCCCCGCCATACCTGGCAATGACATCGGTTTCCCTTTTTATGATGCGGCCCAGAAGGCGGGCGATTTCCTGGAGAAAGGCATCTCCGGCCTGATGGCCGTAAGTGTCGTTGACGGTTTTGAAATAGTCGACGTCACCGATGATAATGGAAATGGGGATGGCATTTCTTGCCGCGGTTTTCCACTGCTGGTTGAAGATTTCCTCGAAGTATCTCCGGTTGTACAAGCCGGTCAGCCCGTCGATCCGGCTCAGTTTTTCAATTTCCTCGGACTTGACCTTGAGCAGGTGCTCGTTTTCCAGGGCATCCCAGTACTCCCGGTTTCCCCTGGAAGCGATGATCGGCAGATAAAGTCCGTATAACAAAAACAAAAACACCACCGGCAGATGGGTGCGCGTAAGCGTCATTGTGATTACCGCCGGGCCGATCATGAATACGGTGTAGAGCAGGGAAACCCGCCATGCGGGAATGAAGGCCACCACCCCGCCGGCGGTCAGCCCGGAGGTACTGGTTACCATGAGCAGATGGGAGGCCGACTCCCCCGGCTGCTGCATGAAATAGGCCAAGCCGATACCCCATGTAAGGGCGGTGGCATAGACGCTGGCAAAAAAGGCCCGGGCGGTGAAATCCTTGTTGAGTTCATTGAGACGGCGGAAGTGATAAAACTGGAAGATCCGGAAGCCGGCAATGATAACCATGGCGGCAAAAAAAAGGCCGGAAAACACGGGATGCCTTTGGTAAAATCCGTTTACCGACAGCACTACCAGGGTGATGACCAGGTAGAAATACATGCCCACGGTGGAGCGGTTTTCCAGGTCCTCCAGCACACGGGGATAAATTTTATATCTTTGAAAGGTCATTATTTCAGTCTATACTGATTTTGTTGGATTTGTACAAGGATAAATTGAAATTCCGGGTGATTCCGGGAGGAAGGAAAATCCAGTGACACACGAGCACGACCTGTTTGCAGAGATTGATCCGCTTTTCCGGCCCCGCAGCGTGGCCATTGTCGGCCTGCCCCAGGGCATGAAGACCGGCAAGCTTTTTTTGCTGGCCCTTCAGGATATGGGATTTTCCGGTCCGATTTATCCGGTCAACCCGAAGGCAGAAACCATTGACGGGCTGCCGTGCTACCCCAGCGTTTCCGCAATAGCCGAGCCGGTGGACCTTGCCATTGTTCTGGTGGCAAGGCACTTGGCCCCGGGCGTGGTGCAGGAGTGCGCGGCCAGGGGGGTCAGGGGCGCGGTCCTGTTTACTGCGGGATACAGGGAAACCGGGACGGAAGAAGGCCGCCGGATTGAACGGGAAATGGTGGATACGGCCCGGGCCGCGGGTATGCGCCTGTTGGGTCCCAACTGCATGGGGATTTACGCCCCGCGCACGGGGCTTTCCTTTTTCCCGGGTCTTTCCCGGCAACCGGGTCACTTGGGCCTGATTTCCCATTCCGGTTCCCTGGCCAACATCCTCGGTCGGCAGGCCCCGGAAAAAGGCCTGGCTTTCAGCAAGGCCGTGAGCCTGGGCAACGAGGCGGACCTGCAGGGCGCGGATTTGCTTTCTTATTTTGCCTGTGACCCGGAAACAAAGGTGATTGGCGGCTACCTGGAAGGCGTTCGCGATGGTTCGTATTTTATCCGGTCCCTGAAGGCGGCGGCAGCCAGAAAGCCGGTGGTCCTGTGGCGGGTGGGCCTGACACCGGAAGGCGGCCGGGCGGCATCTTCCCACACCGGCGCACTGGCAGGCTCGGAGCGGATATGGCACGGCCTGATGAACCAGTGCGGCGCAGTGACGGTTTTCGGATGGGAGGCATGGGTGGATACGATGATGGCATTCTACCTGCTGCCCCCTGCACCGGGCGGCCGCGTGGCCGTTATTTCCGGTCCGGGCGGGCTGGCGGTTTCAGCGGCCGAGGCTGCGGGGCGCCATGGCCTGCAGATGGCCGAACTTTCCGGGCAAACCCGGCAGCGCCTGGCAGAACACGTTCCGCCCACCGGTACCAGCCTGGCCAATCCAGTTGACGTGAGCCTGACCGCGCACATGGACATGAACATTTTCATTCAGGCCGCCGACCTCGTGGCGGCCGATCCGGGCGTGGATGTAGTGGCGGTCATCGGCTCCGGCCTGGATGAAAACACCAATAACCAGTACGTGGAAGGCATGATCCGGGCGCAGAAAAAATCCGGAAAGCCTTTTCTGATTGTTGCCATACCAGGTATGCCGCCGGATACCGGCCGGAGCTTTTGCCAGGCCGGTGTTCCGTTCTTTGATTCTGCTGAAAAGGCCATGGCCGCCTATTCTCGGGTGCGGGCGTATTATTCGGGCCGTACCCCGGATTTTTCGTAGGCCCCCCTCAATTCCGGCCCGGCGATAACATGTCTGTTTAGGATTTTCGCCGGCCGTCGGGAACCGGTTCAAACCACGGGTATTTCTGAAGCTTGCGGACCCGGTGGGGCGCCAGCAGTCGGGCGGCCAGCCAGCCGAGGCAATCCTTGCCGGGAACCAGCGGGTTTTGCAAAAGAGCGGTCAGGGCCCGGTCCATGGGTCTGCGGCAGGTCAGGCGGAGATTGCGTTCCAGGAGCCGGGCGTATTGGCGGGTATGAATGCGCCCGGACTGCGGGTCGGCGCACAGCGCCAGCAGCCATCCGGACAGCCATGCCGGCTCGATGCCCGCCCCGATGACCGGGTGGGCCAGCCCGAGCACGTCCCCGGTGCCGATGAACTCCACGCCGCGCCTGGAAAAGCAGACCGGATGGCGCCAGTTTGCGTACAGAACCGGTATCTTCCAGCAGGCCGGCACCGGCTTGGCCGGGCGGATATCATAGCCGTGCCTTGCGGGCAGTGCCGTCAGAAAATCTTCATACCACCGCCGGATTCTTTCCCGCCCGGCCATGCCGCCCGCGCCGATGTTGACATGGCCGTTTTTACCGACAAACACCCACCCGTATCCGCCAATCTGCTTGTCAAAGGCCATGAGGTGGCGGTTGGGCAAGCCCCCGGTTTTGATGTGCCCGTCAAACCGGAAAATGGTTCCCTTGGCGGAATGATGCCAGTTTTCCCGGAGGACCTGCCGGGTAAAGCCGCTGAAACCCGTGGACAGGACTGTCTGGGGTGTGAACAGGCCGCGGTCGGAAATCGAGACCCGCTTGAAAACGAAGTCAATGTTGGGTTCGGCTTCAAGGCGCTCGATGAGCTGCTGCTGAAGTTTTCGCCGCCGGGTCACCGCAAAGAAGCCGGCCATGTCCAGGGGCGGGCCGTGTTTGAAGGAAAGCCGGAGCTCGGGCACGAAATGATCGGTGCCCGCGGCCGCAATGCCCAGGGCCTGTCTGAGGTATCTGACAAACTCCCGGCTGATCGCACCGCCGCAGGGCTTGTTCCAGATGCGCGCCTCGTATACGGTCACCCGGAATCCCCGGCGGGCCAGGTGGTAGGCGGCCGAAAGCCCGGCAATGTTTCCCCCGATTATAGAGATTGCTGTCTGCATCCCGGCATTGGCTCCTGGTGCCAGATCCCGTGGGATTCCGCCAAAGAAAATTCAGAATATCACATTGCCGTCGCGCCGTTCAAAGGTTTCCATGATTGCAATCCGGTTATCTGCGGCTGGCAATATAGATGCTCAACAGCACGATGGCCGCGCCCAGGGATCCGGTCAGGGTGAGTTTTTCCGCGAAAAACAGAAATCCGATGCCGATTCCGCAAACCGGTTCAAACAAGGAGATCAGCGAAGCCGCCTGGGCGGAGATGTAATTCTGTCCCTTGAAGAAAAGGGTATACGGCAGCGCCAGGGAAATGGTTCCGAGCAGGCAGAGCCACGGGAGATTCTGCCAGAAATACCCGGCCGGTACCTGGAGACCCCAGGGCAAAAGCAACAGCGCCACGATTACGCATCCCCAGAGCGTGCGGACCTGGGACGGCAGGTGACCGGCCAGGAATCGGCCGAACAGAAACACGCCGGACAGGCACAGCCCGGATACCGCGGCACTGATGATTCCGATGATCTCATCGGGATCGGCTGTCAACAGGGTTGCAGGCTCGGCGATCAGGGCTGTTCCCAGCAGCCCCGCGCCCACGGCAAACCAGGTCAGGGGGGCATTTTTTTCCTTGAGCAGCACCGGGCTGATGATGGCGACGTAGATCGGCGCGGTGTAGTGCAGCAGTACCGCCTTGGCCACCGAGGTGTTCATGATGGCCAGATAATACGTGGATGCGGTGCCGCACATGGAAAGCCCCACCCCGAGCAGGACCAGCCGGTATTTCCAGTCCAGCCGGGTTACTGAAGCCCGGGCGCGCATCTGCGGATTTCGCATGGTCCATAAAAGAAGCGGGCAGATACCGATTAAGGCCCGGTAAAAGACAATGCTTACCGGGGTGTAGGCTTCAATGGCGCGCACCCATATGGGTACCAGGGAAAAACAAAAGGCCCCCAGCAGGGTCATGAAAAGGCCCTTGATCCGCGGCGGAATTGTGCCGCGTGCCTCGGTTTTGCCTCGGGATGTGATCATGCCTTGGTTTCCGTGAATGCATCAGTTTCCAAAACAGCGGATACGCAGATGGACCGTCGCCAATATGCGGGCTGATCATTTCACGGCGCGTTCTGGGAATCAAGTCCAAAATAGGAAAACTGCAGACATCGGGTACTATTGCATTTCTGCGGCAAGGGATTGCCGGGTTTCCCCGATGTAAGGGCAGGCCTGCTCAATGCATTCCCGGTTGGCTGTTTGCTGCCGGCATTCCGGGATTTCTCCGGCTTCCAGGGCGATCGGCAGGATGTGTTCGGACCACCGGGCCGCATGGATCAGTGCGGTATAGGATTCGCGCCGGCAGCACCTGGCAGCCCGGGTTTCCGCGATTTCGCCGATGATTGCGCCCACCGCCTTCTGCACCATCTGGCGCGGATCGGGCACAAACCAGTCCGGCCGGTCTGGCAGCACATAGATCGGGGTTTGTTCAAAGCACAAGCGCTGCAGTGAAGTCATGTGCTTCTCCCGGAATTGATGTAATCGTATCGAACAAGCCTGGGCGCAGGTGTCTGCCGAGCCGCACCGGTAAATTCCGCCGGTATCGGCGCCGGGCGGTAAGGTGCCGCCTTGGCCGCATTGCAGGAACTGCGGATCATGGCTCCAATGATAATCCTGCGGGCCAGCATTGCAAACTTGACATTTGTCTTTGAAGCCGGTAGACAGAGAGAAGTTGCAATAAGGTCCCATGATGGGAGGGGAAAAGGGAATCCCGTGTAAATCGGGAGCGGCCCCGCCGCTGTGACCGGGGACGAAATCCGCAGCATGCCACTGTCCGGCACTCATTCTCTGCTTTTTCAGTAAGTTAACCTGTTGCGTGCCCGATAGAATGAGTGCCGGACGGGAAGGCGCGGAAACCAGGAAGATCCGGGAGCCAGAAGACCTGCCTTGTTGTTGTTGTGTGTCATGGTGCGTGGCTTCACCTGGCATGTATTTAAAGGGTCAAGAAAGACGGGTGCAGCCCTCTTAAGCCAAAAGGCTTGGGAGGGCTTTTTTTTATGCGCGCCCCGCGCATGGGTCAATAGCTCACGTTTGAAGGATAAATGGGATCTTAAAACCGATTGAATCGATTTCATGGATATGAATCAGAATAAAACACCCGCCCCGTGCCTTTCTTTCCTGGGCACCGGCTCGGACGTTGGCAAGAGCGTGCTGGCAACGGCCATGTGCCGGGTTCTGGCAGATCGCGGGATAAGCACGGCGCCTTTTAAGGCCCAGAACATGTCCAACAATTCCGGGGTCACGCCGGAAGGCCTGGAGATGGGCCGTGCGCAGATTGTCCAGGCCGAGGCCTGCAGGCTGGCGCCGCACGTGGACATGAACCCGGTGCTGCTAAAACCCACGGGCGAGACCGGATCCCAGGTGGTGGTGCTGGGAAGGGCCGTGGGCAACCAGCAGGCCCGGGAATATTACGGCGCCAGGAACGACTTGTTCCCGGTTGCCGCATCTGCGCTGGACCGGCTGCGGGCCGGGTA
Source organism: Desulfobacterales bacterium (assembly GCA_046537995.1). Taxonomy (GTDB): domain Bacteria; phylum Desulfobacterota; class Desulfobacteria; order Desulfobacterales; family Desulfosalsimonadaceae; genus Desulfosalsimonas. The sequence goes on along the minus strand of JBKHJS010000017.1, from coordinate 14,703 downwards.
TGAAGCCGTGATCATGGAGGGGGCGGGTTCCTGTGCCGAGGTCAACCTCATGGCCCGTGATTTTGTCAATCTTCGTATTGCCGCCCATGCCGCCGCCCCGGCCGTGCTGGTGGCAGATATTCACAAGGGCGGGGTGTTCGCCCAGATCGTGGGCACCCTGGCCTGCCTGTCAAAAAAACAGCAGGATCAGATCGCGGGTTTTATGATCAACCGGTTCCGGGGCGATGTGCGCCTTTTTGACGACGGGGTGCGATGGCTGACCCGGAAGACCGGCAAACCCTGCTTCGGCGTGATCCCGTGGTTCGATCACATCCGTATCGAGGCCGAGGATTCCGTGGCAGTCGAGCAGCCGGAACGGTTTGCCGCGGACCGGGCAGACGGGCCCGCCGTGGCCGTGATCCGGCTGCCGCATATATCCAATTTCACGGATTTCGATCCCCTGGATGCCGCCGAAGGCCTGTCTGTTTGCTTTCTGGAACAGCCCCGGGATCTTTCCCGCTTTTCAGCAGTCATCCTGCCCGGGTCGAAAAATACCCGGGCGGACATGGCCTGGCTTGAACGCACCGGGTGGGCGGATCGGATCCGGTCTTACGCGCAGGCAGGCGGCCATGTGCTGGGCATCTGCGGCGGATACCAGATGCTCGGGCAAAAGGTGCGCGACCCGGACGGGCTGGAAGGCGATCCCGGCGAAACCACTGGGCTCGGCCTGCTGCCGGCAGAAACCCGGCTTTCCGCGCCCAAGACGACCACTCTGGCCCGGTTTGTATGGGACGGCATCGAGGCCGCGGGATACGAGATCCACATGGGGCGGACCTTGCTTGCCGGCGGCCGCAAATGGCTGACCGTAACCGAGCAGAACGGGCGGGCCGTGTGCTTTGCAGACGGATGCCAATCAGAGGACGGCCGGGTGCTGGGCACATATATGCACGGCCTGTTTGATGAGCCGCGAGTCCTTGCCAGATGGCTGGCCGGAATCGGCCTTCCGGATCCGCAGGTGCCCCGGGTGCGGGGATATGCGTACAGGGATGCCCAGTACGCGGCCCTGGCCCGTCACTTTGAACAACATGCCGATGTGGACGCCCTGATAAATGCAATGGGCATTTCTCCGGGGGGAGGCGCGGCATGACGTTGCTCGGCATGGCCTGGTACGTGCTGCCGGCGGCCGTGGCCGTTGACCTGGCAGCAGGCGATCCCCCCGGACTTCCCCACCCGGTGCGCCTGATGGGCCGGGCAGTGGAGCGGCTGGAGCCGGTTTTCCGGAAATTGCCCCTGCCGACGGGGTTTTCGGGCTTTCTGTTTGCGCTCTGCCTGGTGGGCGGGTGTTTTTTTGTCACCCTGACGCTGGTGACCGCGGCAGCGGCCTGGCATCCGTTTTTGGGGGTGCTTGTCCAGGTCGGCATTGTCTATACCTGCCTGTCTTCGCGGTGCCTGTATGACGAAGCCATGTGCGTGCGAAATCTGTTGGCTTCCGGGGATATTGAAAAGGCGCGCGCCCATATCGGTATGCTGGTAAGCCGGGATGTGGACGGGCTGGACGACACGGCGGTTGCACGGGCCGCAGTGGAGACCGTGGCGGAGAATTTTGTCGACGGCGTGCTCTCCCCTCTTTTTTATGCCGCCATACTCGGAGCCCCGGGTGCGGCGGCCTTCAAGATGGCCAGCACGCTGGATTCCATGGTGGGATACAAAAACGAACGCTACCTGAATTTTGGCAGGGCATCGGCCCGGCTCGACGACCTGCTCAACTGGATCCCGGCCCGGCTGTCGATTCCGGTTATCGCACTATCGGCCGGGGCGCTGCTTTCCACCGGACGGCAAAGCTTTCAAATCGCCCTCCGGGAGGGGAAAAATCACAGCAGCCCCAACGCCGGAAGGCCGGAGGCGGCATTTGCAGGCGCTCTCGGCGTCAGGATAAACGGCCCGGGCATGTATCACGGCAGGCTGGTGGAAAAGCCATGGATCGGGAAAGCTTTTGCGCCGCCGATACCCGCGGACATCGAAAAGGCCGGACACCTGATGCTGGTTGCCACACTCACGGGGATGTGCGCAATCGCGGGGCTCCATTTTTTACTGGTGCTGCCCGGATTTATCTGAAGCCTTTCTGGTCACGGCGGATAAAATATGTTATTTATCCGTTGCCTGCCGGTCGAAAGACGGATGGAAAAATACTGAGAAAATCATAATGGATGCGCAATGAGCCTGCAGTCAAAGAAGATATTTGCCATGATTGTCTATGAAAAGTGCAATCCTGGGCAATGCGACCCGGAGGAGGGGATTTGTGCGGCCGCCCAAGCTTGCCCCTATAAAGTCATGATACAGATGGACGGGGCTTTTGAACCGCCGATGGTCTTTCATGACATGTGCATGGGATGCTGGGATTGTATCGAGGCCTGCCCGCTGGATGCGGTCCGGATAAAAGAGGTTTCCTGAATATCGGTATCGGTATCGACTACCCGCCGGCCGCCCCCGGGCAGCCTCAATCCCCTACAGACCCCGTTTTCCCGGCAATTGCGCGATTTCGTCCGGGCGCTTGATTTTTTTCAGTGATTTCTTTATGATTTTTCTTTCACAGGCTTCAAGCTGATCCATCACACACCCCCCAAAAGGCTTCCAGGAGGTATCGGCAATGCAGGTAAACGAAGGAATCATCGACAGATTGATTCGGCTGGTTTTGGCTGTTGCTATTATCGCGGCTTTTTTAACAGGCAATCTGCCGGGCTACTGGGCGCTTCTGCTGATTATCAGCGGGACGTTGCTCATGTCGGGTTTTACCGGGTACTGCCCGCTTTATGTTCCCCTGGGGATCAATACCGCGAAAAAATAAGGGGAAGATACCCGGGCAGTAATACCTAAATTGAAAATCGCTCAATTTAGGTAATATATACAGGGAGGCGGAAATGGTCACGGGCACAGAGACCCAAACGGCATATCCAGAGATCCCGGAAGATCGCGGCGATGACCTGCATGGCTTGGAAGTGGCGGACCGTGCGGATTTGACGCTTTTCATGGCCGGAAATCAGTTCATGGTCATGCCGGAGCTGGTCAGCGCATTTCAAAAAGCCCATCCGGAGGTGGAAACCATTGTGTACCAGACCCTGCCGCCCGGCCTGGAACTTCGGCAGATTCTGGCCGGCGGGGCCCGGTTCCGGGAAAAAACCTACAGGCTTTACCCGGATGTCTATTCCGCGGTGTCTGAACAGGCCATGCGGACGCTTGGAGACCGGGATATGATCCGCCCGGATGAGTATTTCATCTACCTGCGCAACCGGCTGGCCCTGATGGTACGAAAGAAGAACCCCCTCGGCATTGCCGCTGTTTCGGACCTGGGCCGGGAGGATGTGGTGGTTTCCCAGCCCAATGCCGAGTATGAACACATTGCCGAACACATTGCGGTCATGTATGCACAGGCCGGTGGCCGGAAACTGGTGGAAACGATCCTGGAAAAAAAGCGGGAAAACGGCACCACGCTGTTGACCACCGTGCACCACCGGGAAACGCCTCTGCGCCTGATCCGGGGCGAGGCTGATGTCGGGCCGGTCTGGTATACGGAAATTGTCGAGGCAAAACGGGCCGGACTTGAGGTTGCCGGCGTGGCGGTAGGCCCGGAACTGGATCAAAGAGAGGCCATTAACTATTATATTGCCCCTCTTCGTACAGGGCCGAACCCGGAAAACGCCCGCAAGTTCCTGCAGTTTATCACCACGCCGCAGGCCCGGGAAATTTTCCGGAACTGCGGTTTTATCACAGAACTGTAACCCCGGGCCGGGCTTTGGGGTGCGGCCCCGGTAGCTTTTCGTTGTTTCATGCCGGCAGGGCGGCTATGGGGTCTTTTCCGGGGGATGCTGTCCCTGCTTGTTTTGTCCGGAATGTTTTTGGTGATAATAGGTTTTTACAAATGCAACAATGGCATTTACGTGTTCCTTCTTGGATCCGGTGAACCGGACCCCGGTCAGATGACGGCCCGGCTGATCCGCCTCGCGGGTATAGGCCACGCGGCCTCTGACTTTCACCTGTTCTCCGTCCAGGGAAAGTGTCATGAGAATAATGAAGGAGCCTTTCAGCGGGCTTGCAGTCTCCAGAAGGGCGCCGCTTTGACTCAGGTTCAGGGTGCGTCCCTTTCCTTCCTCGACTCTTTGGCGGTTTTGATCCAGCAAAATATAGTCCACCTCATTTGAGGTGCTGATGCGGGGGTGTTTTCGCCTTTCAGCGTGGGTGGCGGTTTTTTTTTCCTGGCGCTGGCTCATTGGATCAATCCTTATAACAAAATTTTATAAACATAACCTTGTTTAAAGCAGGGTTGATATCATTAAATTTTATTTCATGTCAACAATTCCCGGTCTGAAATTTTAAGCGTAAACCGTTCGTGATGCGGCCTTGGATTGGTTCTGTCCGAAAGATCAAATGGTTTTCAGGATAATGTCGTCTGACAGCTCCAGGATCTGCCGGGTCTTTTCCGTGTCAAGCCGCACCTGTCCCGTATTTCCCGCCGGCCGCAGGGTTGATATTTGCTCCGTGTTCTACGGTTCGTTTGGAAAGAAAACGATCTTGTGGTATATCAAACAAGAGGTTGCACTTTTGATCAAACGGAGCCCGAAGCGTGATGCCCGAAAAATTGCCAGCCAAAAGCCTTATCATCCTGTTGTTGATTCTCTGTACGGGATTTTTTGCCGTGGGTCCGCCGGCGGTGGCCGAAAATGGCCCCGCGCAGGGCGAAAATGAAAGTGCCGCAGGTGCGGGCGAATCGTCAACGGATGCGGTCTGGCAGGAAGTTGCCCAAACCGGCCAGGAAACGTTGGCGGTGGTTGAAGATACTTTCGGTTCCCTGCCCAATTTGCTGAGCCTGGCCAAGCGCCTCGGCATCAGCCTGGTGGTGCTTTTTGCCGGGTATATGCTATGGCGCTGCGTCAAACGCTATCTTCTGCCCCGGGTCCGTTCGGCCTGGCCCGTAAAGCTTTTCTCGGGGCTCATACTCGGGTTTGCGGTGGTGACGGGTATTCTGTCTGCCTGGGGCGTTGATGTTTACACCCTGCTTGGCACCCAGCCGGGCCGAAGCATCTTCGGCAGTTTAGCCACCATTGTTCTCGTGGTGCTCGGCGCCTACATTCTTTGGGAATTCGTCAATTACCTGTTGTACAAGTATCTGTTTGCCATAGACCTGGGTGAATCAATGGTAAAGCGGATCCAGACCGTGCTTCCGCCGGCCCGGATCGCGCTTTTTATAGTGATCTGCATAATCACGCTGCTGGTGGTGCTCTCCGAACTGGGTATCAACATTGCCCCGATGTTGGCCGGTGCCGGAATCCTCGGCCTGGCAATCGCCTTCGGGTCCCAGGCCCTGGTTAAGGATCTGGTGACCGGTTTCTTCGTGCTCCTGGAAAATGTTATCAACGTGGATGACTGGGTCATACTCGGCGGGCATGACGGGCAGGTGGAAAACCTGACGCTTCGGCACGTCGCCGTGCGGGATATCTACGGCAACCTGCATACCATACCCTGGAGTTCAGTGGAAACGATTACCAACCAGACGCGGAGTTTCGGCTACGCCGTGGTTGAGGTGGGTTTTGCCTACAGGGAAAACGTTGACGAGGTGGTCAGCGTGGTACAGCAGGTCGCAGAGGAAATGCGGCAGGAGCCGGAGCTTAATGAAGGCATGCTCAGTGATCTGCAGATACTGGGTTTAATCGAGCTGGGCGATTCCTCTGTGGTCGTCCGGACCCGTTTTAAAACCCTGCCTTTTATGCGCTGGCGGCTGGAACGCGATTTCCGCCGCCGGATCAAGAACCGGTTTGACGAGCTGGGCATCGAAATCCCGTACCCGCACCAGACCATCTATTTCGGGGAAAACAAGCAGGGAACCGCATCCCCCGCGCGCGTGCTGCTGGAAAAGCGCCCGGATCCGCAGGCCGAACCCGCCGGCGATGAGTCGGATTCCTGAACCTGTTTTGCAAAACATCAATGGGAGGCTGTCATGAATTCAACGCAACCCTCAAGGCAACAAGCATGGGAGCTGTTAACGCAATTCAATCAAAGCAAAAGCCTGATCGCCCATGCCGTCACTGTTGAGTCCGTAATGCGGCATTTTGCACAAAAATTCGGCGAAGATCCGGAGAAATGGGGGATTGTCGGATTGATTCACGATCTGGATTACGAACAGTTCCCGGACCAGCATTGCCAAAAAACCGAGGAGATCCTCCGTTCCAGGGGATGGCCGGAAGAATATATCCGGGCGGCGGCCAGCCACGGATACGGCATCGTAAATGATGTAAAGCCCGAGTCGCTGCTTGAAAAAACCCTTTATGCCGTTGACGAGCTAACCGGCCTGGTTGCGGCTGCGGCCCTTGTCCGCCCGTCGAAAAGCATTCTGGATTTAAAGCCCAAGTCAGTGAAAAAGAAGTGGAAGGACAAGCACTTTGCCGCCGGTGTCAACCGGGAAATCATTGAAACCGGGTGCCGGTGGCTGGGCATGGAACTTTCCGATGTGATCGCGGAAACCATCTCAGGCATGCAGCCGGTGGCCGAAGAAATCGGACTTAGGGGCAGCCCGGAGGGCCAATGAATTTAAGTTTTGATAACAGATTCTAAACCAGGGCGCCCGGTGTTTGGCGCCTGTGAAGGCATTAAAAAAGCCCCGGTCCCGGTTTTTACCGGTCCGGGGCTGTCTTTCGCTTTAAACCCTCAGCATGACCGGATTTTAATCCGTTTTGATCTCTTCCAGGATTTCGTCTGTAACATCCTTGCCCCCGGAGATCAGGGCGTTTGTGTCCATTACGTAGTCGTAGCCTTTTTCCTTGGCGATTTCCTGGATATCGGCCCTTACCTCGTCCATGGCGTTTTGCTGCAGTTCCTGGGATTTCTGCTGGAGCTGCTGCTGGGCTGCCTGCTGCTGCTCCTGTCCTTTATCCTCCATCTGCTGCTGCATTTTCTGGGCCTCGCCCTGCAATGTCTGCTGAGCCTTTTTAAAGGCCGGATGGTTTTGCATGATCTCGTTTGTATCAACGGTTACGATTCCGATGTTTTCGGCATCGCCTGCAAAGGCGCCGGCCGCCCCCGCCATGGTGAAAAATGTCGCTGCCAGACAGATGCAAAGAATTTTGAAAGGCTTTGCTGCCATTTGAGTTCCTCCTTACGTGTTGAATAAATAAAATCGGTGCCACTTCGAAAAACGTTTAACGGCAAATATAAACCGGGAAAAGGCCCAATGCAAGACCTGATTTTTGCGGCACCTTCCGGCTGCGGTCTTGTGATGTCCCGGAAATCCTGTAATTCCGCGAAAATTCAGGATAAGCCGGATTCGCGCGAGGCGCGATTTTTTCCTTGTTTCATGATTATTTTGGGATTATGCTCATAATTAACACACCCATCCTCAAAATACCCATTCTGTTAATCCGGGATCCCGGGAAAGGAGGACATGATGACGGTTTCAATGCATCTTGATTTTACTTAAATACGTAATCACTTAAAACTTAACACTGCCTGTAAAAAAGACTTTTTACAGGCTTCTCAAGGAGTCAGGAACATGAAAATCGCTGTGAGCGCCACGGGGCAAACCCTGAATGATGCGCTGGATCCCGGTTTCGGCCGGTGCGCCGGTTTTGTCGTTTATGATTCAAACACCGGGACCACCTCGTTTCTGGATAATTCCCCGCAACAGAACCAAGCCCAGGGGGCGGGCATTCAAGCCGCTCAAATGGTCAGCCAGGCGGGCGTGGATGTCCTCATTTCCGGGCGCATCGGCCCCAAGGCCCTGCAAGCCCTGAGCCAAAGCCGGATCCGGCTTTTTTCCAGTTCGGCCGCCACGGTGCAGGAGGCAATTGATGCCTTTCAGCGCAATGAGCTGTCCCCGATACCCACAGCAACCGGCCAGCCCGGCGCAGGCCGGGGTATGGGCGGAGGCGGCGGCGCCCGGGGCCGGGGTCCGGGGCAGGGCGGTCAGGGCCTTGGCGGCGGGGCCAAAGGCAAGGGGCCGGGCAGAGGCGGCCGCGGAAAAGGCGGCGGCAATCAGAGTGGGGCTTTTTGATGTGCCGCAGATACAAGGAAGATGCAGACTCGCTATAGTCAACTATTCGAGGCTGTATCTGACGCAGTAGATGCGGTAAAATTGGAAATCCCGGAGGGTTTGCCGATTTTTAAAATAGAAATGGATGTTATCCTTTCAAATCAATTGCTTTTAAAAATCTGAAGCGCTCAGTTTAGGTTATTTGATATTTTGTCCGGATGACCTTGAGCCACCTTTTTGGGTTTGTTAATTAAAAAGATGGCAGGACTGCGGTAAATCGTTTAACCGGTCATTAAAAAGCCGGGTTTTCAGGCTGCTGTGGTAATTCCGGACGGATCGGGGTATAATAGGGCTGCGATATAACGGAAATCAGGGAAGGGTTTTGTCTGCGGGAATTGATGGAATACCGAAAAATTCGCCCAAGCTGACGTGTGTATCTTGAAAAATTTGTTTTTTCGCAGAAAAAAGCTTTTTTTCGGGTGTCTTCTGGCCGGCATCCTCATCCTGGCAGCAAGTGCGGTCACCCTGTATACGATCAGGGCGACCCTGGAAGACCTCACCCGCCCAACCGCCGGGGATCGGATCGGGTCTGCCACGCCCGCTGATCTGGGACTGCCCTATACGGATGTCGAGTTCAAAAGCGGATCCGGGCTGCGCATTCGGGGGTGGTTCATCCGGGGCAACTCAGATAGCTGCATTGTGCTGGGTCCGGGCAAGGGCGCCAACCGGTGGGATGTGCTTTCGTATGCGCCTTTTCTTTACAAGGCCGGCTACAGTGTTCTGCTTTTTGATCCGCGCAGCACCGGCCTGAGTCAGGGAGAGAAATACGCCTTCGGGTATTTCGAAAGCCGGGATATGATCCGGGCTGCAGCGTACCTGGCGGCCGAGCACCAGATGGAGCACATCGGCATACTCGGCTTTTCAGCCGGGGGCACGGCAGCCATCCTGGCGGCCCTGGAGGAGCCGCGGATCAAGGCCGTGGTTGCAGACAGCGCTTTTGCCAGTCTCGATAGGGCCGCGGCCGGCTCCATGAGCGGCATCCGGAAGATGTTTTTTAAATCCGTGCTCCCGGTTTTCAGAATCGAGGCCGAACGGATGCTTGAGGTGGACGTATTCGAAGAACTTGATCTTACAGGCAAAATCCGGGACCTTGAAAAGCCGGTCTTTTTTATTCACGGCACCCGGGATCAGGTAATTGGCCCCGGAAACTCCGAGCTGCTTCACTCTCTGGCACCGGGGCCCAAGGATTTCTGGCGGGTTCCCGGCGCCGGACACGTGCAGGCATTTTCTCATCATCCGCAGGCATTCAAAGACCGGGTCCTTGCCTTTTTTGCGCGCAATCTTCGCGATTAAGAGCCCATCTCGCCGATAAGCGGCAAGGGATCAAGCTCCCCAGGCCAGGCGGTTTATTGGATCCGGGCAGGATCGGCCGGGGGGTTGTATGATTCAAAAATCGAAGCCATTTTATCTGTAAGGCGTGCGGTATGCTGCTTGAGCTCGTCTGAAATGCCGTCCGGATCCCGGATATAGCTGATCATGATCCCGTTTAAGGCACAAAACAGCGTATGTGCGGCAATCCGGGTGTTCGTGTGGATGCCCGCCAGTCGGACGGTTTTCTCGAATCGATCCATTACCGCGCGCATGCATTCATTGAGCTGGGGCCTGGCGTCTTCAGAAAGCACGCCGCCGATAATGAAATGGCTCATTATCTGAAAAAACGTGATGTTACCGCACAGATAGCGGATATAGGCCTGGCAGACGCGTTTGAAAGTCCCCGGACTCTTGTCCTCGAGCGCCTCGTCCATCAGCTGGATAATTTCGCGGCCGTTTTTAAGAAAAACGTCAACGAAAAGTTCCCCCACGCTTGAGTAGTAGTTGTAGATGGTTCCCACGCTGACCCCGGCAGCTCTGGCGATTTCCCGGACAGTGACTTCCTTGAACGCCTTTTGAGCAAACAGCTCCCGCGCGGTCTCGGTGATCAGCTCCCTGCGCCGCTCGCGTTTCCAGAGTTTTAACTGTGTAAAAGTTGCCCAGACCATGATGTGCTTGCCTTCAAACCGGGGCTTGCCGTCTGAATTTCGCTAAAAAAAAGCCGGGCTGCCATAGTGTGTGAACTGGCGGTCCGGCTATCTTTAATAAACACAAGATCCGTGACTTTCCGTCCTATTCTTGCGAATAGTTTGGCTTTATCCTGTTTATATTTACTCTTGAAAACAAAAAGTTGTCAAGCGTTTTTGTAAAGCGGCCTTGACCCTTCCACCGGCCTGAGGCCGCCCTTCTTTTTTTGTTGACAGGAAGACGCTCGCAGCTTATATTAGTTAACACTATGAACGAAAATGCACATAAAAAGGGCCAGACGCAGTCCGTGCCGCCCCATCAGCTCCACAGGCTTAATGAGCTCATCGAGGATGTCAGGCAGTGCTGCGAAGACAAGCATCTCGCGGAGGCCGAAGAACTCGGCCTTCCCTGTGCCGAAATCCGATGCCTGCTCCTCTTTGGCAGTGAGCGCTACCTTACGGTCAAGGGCATTGCCGAGCGCCTGGAAGTGGCCAAGAGCCGGGTCACCAAGATTGTTAACAGTATGAATGAAAAAGGCCTGGTGGAACGGGCAGCAGATCCTGCAGACGGCAGGGTGCGGCTGCTGCGCCTGAAGCCTGCGGGCCGCAGGATCGTGGAGCGGGCCAACGCATTGCAGAAACAAATGCAGGCAATAATTCTCGAAAAACTGGATCCGGCTGACAGGAGCCGTGTGATTTCAGGCCTGGAGCTTCTGCGCGCTGCCATGCACGAGGCAAAAGCGGATATGGCGGCCGGCAGTACCGGAAGTGCTTCAGGTTTCAACCAAACAGACGAGGTGGATCATGTCTGAATCGATTTCAAGGCGTTCTTTTTTAAAGGGAGGGGTTGCAGCAGCCGGATCCGCGGCCGCTCTTGCGGTGCCCTCTGCGGCCGCGGCGGGCAGCGACGGCCGGAACCAACTCGCCACCCTCCTGGATATCCGCAAGTGCATCGGGTGCGGCGCCTGTGTTGAGGCCTGCCGGCAGGCAAACCGCAGCAAAGCCCCGGCGCCCGAAAAGCCGTTTCCGGAGATGGTGCCTTCAAGGGTCCCGGTTGAGGATTGGTCTGACAAGCAGGAGGTACGCGACCGGCTGACCCCTTATAACCTGCTTTTCATCCAGGAGGCCGAAGTTGAGGTGGACGGGAAAAAAGAGAAGCTCACCATTCCCAGGCGCTGCATGCACTGCGTGAATCCGCCGTGTGTCAACCTTTGCCCCTGGGGGGCGGCAAGGCAATACAAAAACGGCATCTCGCGCATAGATTATGACGTGTGTCTGGGCGGATCAAAATGCCGCAAGGTCTGTCCCTGGCACATCCCTCAGCGGCAGACCGGCGTGGGGCTTTATCTGGACATCATGCCCTCGTTTGCCGGAAACGGCGTGATGTACAAGTGTGACAGGTGTTATGAGCGGGTGGCCAAAGGCGAAAAGCCCGCCTGCATTACCGCCTGCCCCACAGGCGTGCAGCAGATCGGCCCCAGAGAAGATATCGTCGCCCGGGCCCATGAACTTGCCGACAAAACAGGAGGCTACATATACGGGGAAACCGAAAACGGCGGAACAAACACCATTTATGTCTCGCCTGTGCCGTTTGAAAAACTCGACGACGCGATTGAAAAAGGCTCGGGCCGCCCGCACCTGGCTGCTGCCGCCAATTCCATGGACAAGGCGGAAAACCTGACCGCGGCAATGATCATCGCGCCGTTTGCCGCAATTGCGGCTGCAGCGGCAAAATTTTACGGATACATGAAATCCGGCCAATCAGATAAGAATCAGGGGGAAGCATCATGAGCACGAAAACTCACGTCATTGCCCGGAAGGGCCGCCTGGGCAATTATGCCTATGGATTGACACTTTTTCTGCTGGCGCTCACCGGGTTTGCCCAGATGCCGATTTTCAAGAGGTATTATATTGCAGATATTCCCGGTCTGGGGTGGCTGGCAGAGTTCTACACCACCCATTTCCTCCACTACCTGGCAGCAACCGCCATTCTTGCGATCACGACCTATTTCGTCGCACAATACCTGCTGGTGACACGCAGATATCAAAGGCTTTCACGTACAGGTGCCGCTCGGGCGGCGATCCTTTTCGGCATTATTGCCTCGGGCATCCTGCTGGTGATCAGAAATAGCGCCTTTGTGCCTTTCTCGCCTGCTGTGGTAACGGTACTGCTGCTGGCGCACATGGGGCTTACCATGGTATTCCTGCTGTTTGCCCTTTACTGCAAACTTTCCGGCCGACCCTGGACCGTTGCTGTTTAGGCAAATACAAAGATACAAAGGCGCCTGCTCACGGCCCGCCCAGGCTTGGGCGGGCCGGAGTTACTTGAGCAGGCTCACGTACCTTGCCACCCGGACATCTTTTTTCCAGTCCGGCCATTTTTGCCCGCGCTGAGTGTTTTTCCGCTCATTTCGCCAGAAATTGCGGAACTTTCGGGTGCGGTTCCTGCGGAGTTTCATTTTTCCTCTCCTTATGATTGTGCTTTTCAAGCGGGGTTTGGAGGATCGGGCCCCTTTTGCCTTTTTCCTGCCCCCGCGTTTCAGGGCAAATGCTTCTTGATCAGCGCTTGCGTTTAGAGTCGCAAACACTGTTTATAAGCGATTTTTTTACAACGGTCGAATCTTCGGCAATGAAATGATCCGACCATTGTTTACATCCTCTAACCTTACAATATTGCAAAAAATAATTTTGTAAAGGCTAAAAACGTAATAATGAAGATGGCAAAGAGCTAACAGGTCTTTAAGGCGGGAAAACCCGCTGCAGCCGTCTGCGTGGCAGGCGGGAGCTGAAAGGGAATCGACCTGCCTGCGGCCGCTGTGGGCCTGCGAAAAACGGAGCCGACCGAGCTGTAAAAGCATACCAGGGATACGCACCCGAAAGCCCGCATGCTGTTTATGTCCGGCCATCCAGAGGATGCCCGTGACATTGAAGAGATCAATACCCGGGGCAAAGCCCGATCTCAAAACCCCGCTCGTTCCGGGATCTGGTTGAAAGTGATCCACGGAATGCGGTTTGTATATACCCTATTTTTCAAAAGATTTCAAGCACAAAATGCATCAGGCTTATACAAACAGGTCGTTTTTGTGATGTTTTTTTCCGGCTTACGGCATCAGCACGGTGCTGCCCGTGGTTTTCCGCGCCTCCGGGTCCTTATGGGTTCGGGCGGCGTTAGTTCATATATCCGGGGCCGATGGCAAATCTTTCCGCCGTAAGCTGATCGCGGGCAAATGTAAGAAGCTCATCCGGGAGGCGGTTGCCGCTGTGGGTCATGGCCGCCGGCTGCTTTGCCGCTTTTTCGCCCCAGGCAAAATGATGATCGATCGCCTTGTTGGCGTTGGTGAAGGCGTTTCCAAAGGGCAAGGGGGATGCCGCATCAAAAACCCTCCGGATGACACGGGAAATCCGCCCCGAAAGGGTCTGCGCCTCGGCGATGCGGCCGCTGTCCAGATGGTCAATCATTGCGGCAAGTTCTTTGGCAAAGCAGTTGGCGGTGCTCAAAAGAAAACCGTCGTAATAGCCGCCGCCCGCCTTGGCCCATTTCGCGTAGTCGCCCTCCGCGCCGCGAACGAGATAGAGATTGGAAAGGTCCCTGCCGGCGCAGGCCACGCGGTCTTTACCGCTGGTGTCCTTCATGAGATAAATGTTGGGATAGCGCGATACGAGATCTTCCACCGTTTCCGCGCTCATCTCGTTTTCCGTGATCTGCGGCAGCTGATAAAGTGCGATCGGGGCGCCGGTGCGGGCGACCGCCTCGAGCTCGTCGTGGATGACCGTTTGGGCAAGTTCGGCGCCTTTGGGCGGCGTTACCGTAAAACCGCAGATATTGCACGCTGCCAGCGCGGACGGGTCTGTTTCGCCCCTGGTAAAGCGCTCGAGAAGCGCCTGGATGGCCGGTACCACGGTTCCCGGTTCGGTGCGCAGCACGCCGGCCATGAGGGAAAAGTCCTGCCGGCGTGCTTCCCCGGCGAGAAATGCGAGCAGGTTATCGGCTTGCTCGCGGTCCATCTCCCATCCGTCGCCGGTCGAGCCCGGGGCGAGAACGGCGCTCACCCATGGGCGTATGTGCCGGATGTGGGCGGCGATCCGTTTTGTGTCCAGAGCGCCGTCTTCCTTGTAATGGGTGAGCAGGGCGCACCAGAGGCGCGGCAGTCCTTCCGGGAAAAGCGTGTCCATCAGGGTTTTGCGTTGCTCATGGACTGGGGGCATATCATCCTCCGGCTCTTTTTGGCTTTTTTCCGGCGCATTTCCGCACGATGAGATTGTTTTGCGGGTAATGTTTCTTTTTATATATCAGCGCTTTTTTTGCGTTTGTCAACCGTGATGGCTTCGTAAAAACCCACTATCTGCGTTACGCGCAATTTCTGAGCCGAAATTGGAATTGCCGTGCCGCCTTTAAACCAGCAATTCCCGGTGAATTTTTCAAGCCGCGGGAAACGGCATATATGAAGTTCCTTTTGCGATTTTTTTCGCAGTTTGATCGATATCGGGATCGGGGTCGGTATCGGGATCGAAGTCGATACCGATACCGATACCGAACCCGATCCCGATGAGCCTGAACCAGCATAACAACAACCTGATGATGATTTACCGGAAACTGCCGCCTTTAAACGGGTCTTTTTTGACATGCTGCACAAGGGCCCATATTTTTTG
>JBKHJS010000104.1:0-8028 GCA_046537995.1 Desulfobacterales bacterium | reverse complement strand
AGCGCGCCAGCGGTCAGCATTCGAACAAATTATACCCGCCGGCCCGCCCCTGCGAAAACCCTTGAAGCTTCAGAGTCTTTTTTTGCAGGGCGCAACGGATTTTGAAAACAGAAATCCACTTGCCGCCTGACCGATTCTTGACAATCCGGCTGCCAGCAGATATTGGATATCTCAGCAAAAAACACAACCCGAAAAACACAACACAGCGAAATATTGCCATGAACCAGCAAGACCACGAAAAAAGCGCAGTTGAAAAAGCCGGCGAGGACCTGTTTAACTTTGCCGTGGACCGCGAAGACGTCAAGGAACTCATGGGCCAGCTGCCGGAATCGGCAGACATTGCCCCCACAACCGTGGAATACGAGCTGCCGGTTTTGAAAATCATCAGCGCGGGCTGGTCCGCGGCCTACCTGCTGGAAAACAGCCCGCACAAGACCCCGCTCATGGAGACCTACTGGAACGCAGTACAGCAGTTCTCCCGGAGCCTCTCAGAAACCGCCGGCCTGATGACCGGACAGGACATTAATTATTTCGACGTGGTTAAAAAACGGTTTGACACCTACCTGGCAGCCATGAACGCCAACCCGGAGGCCAAGGACCCGGCCGCGATCATCGGCCCTGAATTCGCCCGCGCCTGCGGCAATGCAGACGACGTGTTCACCGTGCTGATCGGATCGCGCATGTTTGTTGGCACCCTGAACTGCGTCAGGGAATACCTGAAAGCCTTTTCCCTGATCTAATCCCCTCCTTGCATCAGTCCCGGCGGCATTCCAGCCATGCGAACCGGTATGGCGCCAGTTCCAGTCCGCTTTCATTTTCAATGCGTCCGCCCGTGACCCGGTCGGCAAACCGGGTGGCAGCAGTGACCGCGTTTAACTGCTGCTGGGCCACTTCCTGGGGATGCTCGGAAAAATTATTGAGGATCAGCAGCTTCTGATCCCCGTGCTCCCGGATAAAACCGAACACATGGGGATTTGCCGTATCAATGACCTCCATATTCCCGTTTCGCAGGGCGGGCAACTGTTTGCGCAAACCGATCAGGCCGGTCAGCTCCTTGAAAAACCGCCACTGCAGGGCTTCAGCGTCTGTCACGCCGCCCCCGGACTCCCAACGCTGACGTGCCCGGTGCACCCAGCGACTGTCGCTTGCCTTGGCCGGATTCGAAAGATAAGTGTAATCATTTAACATGCCCCACTCGTCTCCCAGGTAGATCAAGGGGATCCCGCCCGCGCTGAGCATGATGCTCCTCAGCAGGTTGATGCGCCCTACCGCTTCTTCGATCAGATCCGGATCACCGCTTTCCAGGCCGAACTCCAAACCGGCCAGGGATGCCAGGGTTCCGGAAATACGCAGATCCCCGGTCTCCGGATTGTACTGAAACGGCAGGCCCCGGGCAAAAGACCCCGGAAATCCCCCGGTATAAAATCGGTTTAAAAACCGCCGGTGCGCATGGGGATCGATGCCCACCGCCCGCGCATCGCTGTCGTCAAAGGTCCAGCCGATATCATCGTGGCAGCGCAGGTAGTTCACCCATGCGCATTCCGGGTGAATACGGAAGCGCTTCCACATGGCGTGATTGAGCAGCTTGACCTCGCGGGTGGCCAGCGCCTCCCACAAAAGCGCCATGAGCAGCGGATTATAGGAAAGCTGGCACTCCTCCGGGGAGATGTAGCGCAGCACTTCATCGGGATGCACGATGGCCTCGGATTTGAACAGCAGACAGGGCGCGGCGATCCGGGCTACGGCGTTAAATGCCTGCACCAGCATGTGCGCTTCCGGCAGGTTTTCGCAGCTGGTTCCCAGGCGCTTCCAGATAAATGCCACCGCATCCAGGCGCAGCACCTGGACGCCCTGATTGGCTAAAAACAACATCTCTTCGGCCATGGCCCGGAACACGGCCGGATTGGCGTAATTCAGATCCCACTGAAAACTGTTGAACGTGGTCCACACCCACTTGCCGGTCTCCTCGTTATATGTAAAGCACCCCCGCCTTACATCCGGAAAAATATCGCGCAGATGGTGCTGGTACTGATCCGGCATGGTGCGCTCATCAAACATCAGGTAATATTCCCGGTAATCCGGATCGCCCGACTTGGCCCGGCGGGCCCAGATATGATCATCCGAGGTATGGTTTAACACGAAATCAAGTACCAGGCTGATGCCTTCCTCGTGCAGGATCCGGGCCAGGGCCGAGAGCTCCTCCATAGTGCCGATATCCGGGTTGATGGCCCGGTAGTCGCTTACCGCATATCCGCCGTCGCTGCTGCCGTGGGGCACGGCAAACATGGGCATCAGGTGCAGGCAGGTCAGGCCGAGCTTTTTGAAATAAGCGATATGATCGTGCAGTCCCGCCAGGTTGTCGCTGAACAAGTCCACATACAGCACGCCGCCGACCATCTCCTGGGACTGGAACCACTGGGGATCGGCCTCCCGGTGCGCATCCAGCTCCTTTAAATATTCCGGGCGCTCGGCCCAGCTGCGCGCGGCCATGATCAGGATCTGCTCCAGGTGGTAGAAAAAATCATACTGCCATCCGTAAAGCTGTACCAGTACCCGGAACAGCCGCTCCCAGTACAGCCGCAGGCGGTGTTCAAAACCCTGCCAAAGCCGTTCATATTTTTCATCATAAGGCGCCATGGCCGTGCGGACCCGCGGTAGCAGTCGCTCCAGGGTTTTTTCCGCATGACGGGGGATCCAGTCTCTGCTGCCATTCATAGCTGCTGCCGCCTCCAGACAAACGCATTGGGATTCCGCCGATTGACAGGGAATCAGGAAAAGACCGCAAAAATAAATATCTTTCCGGGCATGTCAAGAACAAAGCAGAAATACACAGAATCTCACGGCCTTACATTTCATATTACCGCTGCATAAAAAGACAGTCAAATCTATTGGTTGAAAAGCCCGTCGGGCATGCCTAGAATCTGATATGGAAACCGATCCTTCACCTTCAAACACCAGGAGGACCCATGGCACCTCAGCGCCTCAATGCAGAGCAGGTTCACCATTCCTGTGACCCGGAAAAATTTTCATTCCAGACCACAGCGGATGTCGATCCGCTCGAAGAGATCAGCGAAGCCCTCGCCCAGCCAAGAGCCGTGGAATCCCTGAAATTCGGCACCGGGCTGCAGCGGTACGGGTTCAACATTTTCGCCCTGGGACCGCCCGGCACGGGGCGGCACAGCATGGTGCGGCAGACCCTGGACAAGAGGGCAAAAGAAGCCCCCACCCCCTCGGACTGGTGCTATGTGAACAACTTTGAAGAAACCAGCCGGCCGAAGATCCTGGAATTTCCCGCCGGCCGGGGCGGAAGTTTCGCAGATGACATGAGAACCACGATACTGGAGGCACGAAACGCCCTGAAGGCCTCGTTTGAAAGCGAGGAATACCAGAACCGCCTGCAGGCCGTTCAGCAGGAATTCAAGGACCAGCAGCAGAAAGCCTTTGAGGACGTCAACAACAAGGCCAAGGAAAAGGGTCTTTCGCTAGTGCGCACTCCCAACGGCATCGCATTTGCGCCGCTCAAGGACGACGGCGAAGTCATGCCGCCCGACGAATACCAGCAGTTGCCCGAAGACCAGCGCCGGGAAATTGAAAAAAAGATCGAGGAAGTCCAGGAAGAATCCCAGAAGGTGTTCCAGAAAATCCCCCGCTGGCAGAAGGAAATCCGTCAAAAGATCCAGGATTTAAACAATGAAGTGGCCCGCTACGCCATTTCTCCCCTGATCGACGAACTCCGGAAAAAATACGCGGATGACGGCAAAATCAGTGCCCACCTCGACGCGGTGGAAAACGACATCCTGGAAAACCTCCAGATGTTCATGACCGGCGGCCAGCTGGGCCATGGCGCAGCCGGCGGCGGCGCCATGGCCCAGCTTCAGCAGCAACAGCAGGGATATCTCAGCGGCGAGGACACGGACATGGATTCGCCTGCCACCCGGCGCTACAAGGTCAACCTGCTGGTGGACAACAGCCGGCAGCAAGGCGCGCCGGTGGTATACGAGGACAATCCCACGTATGCCAACCTGGTGGGCAAGGTGGAGCACATGTCCCAAATGGGGACACTGATCACGGATTTCAACCTGATCAAGTCCGGGGCACTGCACCGGGCCAACGGCGGATTCCTGATTATCGACGCCCGCAAGGCGCTCACCCAGCCCGGGGCCTGGGAAGGTTTGAAACGGGCGCTGCGATCCGGCCAGATCCGGATTGAATCGCTTGCCGAGATGTTCAGCCTGATGAGCACCGTAACTCTTGAGCCGGAGCCCATCTCCTTAAACGTCAAGGTGGTGATGATCGGCAGCCCGTATGTTTATTACGTGCTGCAGCAATACGATCCCGAATTCGCAGAACTTTTCAAGGTGGCGGCGGATTTTGACGTGCAAATGGACCGCGACGGCGGAAACCAGGACATGTATGCACGTCTTTTTAAAACCATCATTGACCGGGAAAACCTACGGCACTTTGACAGGAGCGCTGTGGGAAAGATGATCGAGCAAAGCTCCAGGATGGTCGGTGACGGCGAGAAAATGAGCACCAAGATCAAGGACATCAGCGACCTGCTGGTGGAAGCCGACTACTGGGCCGGGCAGAACGGAAACCAGCACGTCAGCGCCGCAGACGTGAACAAGGCCGTGGAGTTCCGGACTTATCGCTCAGACCGCCTGCGTCAGCGAATCCACGAGGAAATCGAGCGCGGCACGCTGATGATCGACACCGACGGCGTAAACACCGGACAGGTCAACGGCCTTTCCATCCTGAACCTGGGGGATTTCATGTTCGGCCGGCCCAACCGCATCACCGCGCGTATCCAGGCGGGAAAGGGCGAAGTCATTAATATCGAGCGGGAAGCCAAGCTCAGCGGCCCCCTGCATTCCAAGGGCGTGCTGATCTTATCGGGCTTTCTCGGGGCCAGATACGCCGTGGACCGCCCCCTGTCGCTGAAAGCCTCCCTGGTATTCGAGCAGTCCTACGGCGGCATCGAGGGCGACAGCGCCTCTTCGGCCGAGTTGTATGCACTGCTTTCTGCCATTTCCGGCGCACCCGTGAACCAGGGGCTTGCCGTAACCGGCTCGGTCAACCAGTTCGGCCAGATCCAGGCCATCGGCGGGGTCAACGAAAAAATCGAGGGCTTTTTCGATGTATGCACCAGAAAAGGACTGACCGGCAGACAGGGGGTGCTGATCCCTGCGGCCAACGTCAAACACCTGATGCTGCGCAAGGACGTGGTCCAGGCCGTGGCAGACGAAAAATTCCACATCTACCCGATCGAGACCGTGGACGCGGGCATCGAACTGCTCACCGGCATATCCGCGGGCCGGGCAGACGAGAACAACCGCTACCCGGAAGACACGATAAACGGCATGGTCGGCAACACCCTGGCGCAAATGGCGGAAAACATGCGTGAATTCTCCCGTGAGACCGAGCAAGGAGGTCAACGTGAGTCCTGAAGATCGACCCGGCAAACCCGTCAGGCTCAGGCGGATACTGGTGCCCCTGGACGAATCCGAACACAGCCGGGCGGCACTGGAAGCGGCCGCGCAGCTGGCTTCAGCACTCGGAGCCGAAATTTCGGGCCTGTACGTAGAGGACGCCGATCTGCTGGAAGTCTGCCGATATCCCTTTGCCCGGGAAATCGGGGTATACCGGAGCCGTCGGCTGAGCCGGAACGAAGTGGAAAGGGACTTTCGCACCCAGGCCGAGCGGCTCCGGCAGATGATGGCGCGCACCGCCGGGGGCTTTGAGGTTTCCTGGCGATTTAACGTGCGCCGCGGCCGGGTGATTTCCGAAATTCTTGAACAAACCGCATCTGCGGATCTCACCGTAATCGGGCGGCTGGGCCGCTCGCTTCTGCAGTCGTCAACCGGATCAACGGTACGCCATCTGGTGGAAGAAGGAAGCGGCATGACCTTGGTCCTCGGACGCGGCCTGCGGATGGTGCCTCCGGTGCTGACCGTTTACACCGGATCGGAGCTGTCCGCCCGTGCACTGGGGGCGGCTGTTGACCTTGCCCTTGCCGTTGACGGGGAAACAGAAATCCTCATCCCGGCAGACACGGAATCGGCTTATCAAAAACTGCGCGACCGGGTACTTTCCGCAGCAGCCGAAACCCCCGGAGCCGAAGGACTGCCCCTGCGATTTCGCCGAATCCGCACCAATACCGCAGCCGGGCTGGTCACCGTGCTGCAGGCGGAATACCGCAGGCCCCTGGTACTTCCTGTAGATGCCCTCGAATCAGACCCTCGGGCCATACTGAAACTGATAAACCAGGTTCACAACCCGATCCTCCTGGTCAGGTAGCTGAAAAACAAAATTCCCGGGCAGCTGAACGGAAGCAGGCATGTTCCTGCCCTGCAATCCGGCATGAATCCGAAGCCCCCGTCGCCCCGGGGGAAACGGAAAGCTCCGCACTGCATGACCCCAGAAGCACTTTATATAACTACACCATTTGTCCGGGATTTTTTAAATTTCATCTGTATCATTCTTTCCTTAATCCGAACAAGATTATGATTGACAGAATCATATTGGAGTTTTACTTTAACGAAGAATTGTTTTTTTATATCCAGGATTAAAACAATTGTTCGGCAAAGCCAAACACTAAACACAATTTACAAATCGAATCGGAGGCAAGATGCGAACCAAAGAGCAGTATATACAGGGATTGAAAAAGCTGCGGCGCAATCTGTATTACAACGGCGGGAAAATCGACCGGGACGACGAAATGCAGATGCCTGCCTTAAACGTCATGGGACTGACTTTTGAAGAGGCCGCCAGCCCGGAAGGCGCGGAACTGTGCACCGCCAAATCGCACCTCACCGGCGAGACCATAAATCGATTCTGCCATGTGCACCAGTCCATTGAAGACCTGCACAAGAAACAGGACATGACCCGCTATCTCTGCAAAAAGGTCGGGGGCTGCATCCAGCGATGCATGGGAGTGGACGCAATCAACGCCATCAATGCCGTCTCCTACGAAGCTGACAAGATGAACAACGGCGACACGCAATACCACAAGAACTTCCAGAAGTGGCTGGAATACTTCCAGACCAACGATCTTGTGGGATGCTGCGCCCAGACCGACATGAAGGGCGAGCGGATGAAGCGGCCCGCAGAACAGAGCGATCCGGACATGTACCTGCACGTCACGGAAAAGCGAAATGACGGCATCGTGGTCCGGGGCTGCAAGCTGCACATATCCGAGGCCTCCATTGCCGATGAAATCCTGGTCGTGCCCACCCGGGCCCTCGGCCCCAATGAAAAGGAATACGCGGTGGCTTTTGCCGTGCCTGCAGACCATGAAGGGCTCATCCAGGTGGTCCACCCGCACAACGCAAGGCCCAGGCAGCATTTCCAGCGCGGCTTTGACGGCGGATACACCGACTCCTACATTCTTTTTGAAGACACGTTTATCCCGTGGGATCGCGTATTTCTGTGCGGGGAAAACGATCACGGCGGCATCTGCGCCCTGCTTTTCGCCCTGTTTCATCGTCACAGCTACTCCGGCTGCAAGCCCGCACTGGGCGATATTCTGCTCGGCCTGGCCGCCCAGGCCGCAGAGTACAACGGGATTGAAAAGACATCGCATGTGCGCGAAATGTTTGCCGAAATCATCAAGGTCACAGAACTCGGATATGCAGCCGGCTATACCGCCTCGGATTTCGGAAAGCCGGAGGTTTATATCCCGGGCATGGGCAAGGCGCCCTACGGACCGGGAAGCTACATCCCGGATTCCATTTACGCCAATGTCGGCCGGTGCCTGACAGGAGAGGCGGTTTTCCACGAGCAGGAAATGCTCTGCAACATCGCCGGCGGCCTGCCGGCCACCTTCCCGTTTGAGCAGGATCTGACCAATCCCGAAATCAAGCCGATCCTGGAAAAATACCTCAAGCGCAATCCCGATGTGCCGGTTGAAGACCAGATCAAGTTCTGGCTGTACTTTATTGACAACACCTGCACCGGGGCGGCCGGAAGCATGAACTACGGCAATTACCATGGCGGGGGATCGCCCATCATGGAGCAGATTGCCATTAC
>JBKHJS010000103.1:0-8316 GCA_046537995.1 Desulfobacterales bacterium | reverse complement strand
TGAAATGACAACATTATAAGAGGATCCGGGCTGATCCGGGTCCAAAGGAGGCTCTGGCGACATGACAGACAAACCCATTAAGCTTGGCGGCGCCAAGAAAAGCATTTTCATGGACAAGGTAAAGCAGATCCTTCCCGAGGAGGGAAACCTCGACCTGTGCCTCACCTGCGGGGCATGCGCTTCCGGCTGTCCGGCAACCGGCCTGGAGGGAATGGATCCGCGAAAGTTTCTGCGCATGGCTGCACTGGGCATGGATGAAGAAATCACAAGCACTTCCTGGGTTTGGATGTGCACCATGTGCCAGAGATGCATCTATGTATGCCCCATGAAAATCAACATTCCCCAGCTGGTATTTTACGCCCGGGCATCCTGGCCGAGGGAAAAGCGGCCCAAGGGCATCCTGGGCTCCTGCGATATGGCCCTGAAAACCGACACCTGCAGTGCAATGGGCGCCACAGAGGAGGACTTCCAGTTCGTGGTGGAAGACGTGCTCGAGGAATACCGCGAAGCCCAGCCGGAGTTCAAGGACATGGAAGCACCGATTGACAAGCAGGGCGCCGAGTTTTTCCTGAACCAGAATTCGCGTGAGCCCGTAACCGAGCCTGATGAAATGGTTCCCCTGTGGAAAATCCTGCATCTGGCCGGGGTCGACTGGACCTACGGATCCAAGGGCTGGGGCGGTGAGAACTACTGCATGTTTCTGGCAGATGATGATGCCTGGAAGCACATCGTGCAGACCGCCACGGACAAGGCCCACGAGCTGGGCTGCAAGACGTTTCTCAATACCGAGTGAGGCCACGTCACTTTCGCAGTCCGGGCCGGACTGCAAAAATACGGAATCGAGCACAGCTTTGAAGTCAAAAACATATATGAATATTACGCCAAATGGATCCGGGAAGGCCGGCTGAAGGTCGATTCTGAATGGAACAAGGACCTGGGCATCAAGTTCACGGTTCAGGATCCCTGCCAGATCGTGCGCAAAAGCTACGGCGACCCCATTGCAGAGGATTTGCGCTACGTGGTCAAAGCCTGCGTGGGCGAAGAAAACTTAATCGAGATGACGCCGAACCATTCCAACAATTACTGCTGCGGCGGGGGCGGCGGTTTTCTGCAGTCCGGCTACAAGGATGCCCGCCTGGAGTTCGGCCGCCTTAAAGACGAACAAATCCAGGCCACCGGCGCCTCGTACTGCATTGCCGGCTGCCATAATTGCCATGCGCAGATTCACGAACTCAGCGAGCACTACGGCGGCCATTATCATGTTGTGCATCTCTGGACGATTATCTGCCTGGCAATGGGCGTGCTCGGCCCCAATGAAAGGACCTATCTCGGAGACGATCTCAAGCAGGTCAACGTGTTTCACCCGGAAACCGAGATGTAACGCCGCCGACGGGATCACGGAACAGGGTTGTCATGCGTGACACAATGCCGTCTACAATGGATGATCTGAAAAACCGGCGGCGGCAGTCGCTGGAAAATGCCAGAAAGGCGATTGCCGCCCGCCCCGGAGAATACCGGGAACTCAAGCGGGTACTTGACCGGGTAGTCTGCCACTCGGTGGACATCTCGGATTATCACCGGACCGCACGGGAACTGGTGGGCCTGCTGGAAGCGCTGAATGCCGCTTGTCCGGGTTCGGTGTTTGACTATTACTATACTCACATGCACCCGGACAAAAAGGGGGATGCCAGGTACTTCAAGGTGCTATGCGCGGATCTCAGGCAGCAGATCAAATCCGTGGATCAGTACAGGCGCCGGTCTCATAATCTCCGGCTCGTTGAGTAAGTTTTTTTCCGGATTAAAACACCCGCACCCGGGCACAGGGCTTGCAAAGCCCGCCCGGGTGTTTTATGTTAGGGCACATGAAAAAACAACAGAAAAAAAAGCCCAAGCACAAAAAAAAGGAACACCCCATTGCCCTTGCCTGGTACACCGAGGAGCAGTGGGAGTTGCTGCGCCAGGTGGCAGCCGACTGGGACAGCATGGAACAGACGTTTGCCCAGTGGGAAAACAGCGCCGGAAATGCCTACCGCGTGCTGCTGGAATCGGGTTACCCGGTTGAAACTGTGGATGTGGATGTCACCGATCTGATCCAGTGGTGCAAGTCCCGTAACCGGTCGATAGACGGCGAGGCGCGCAGCGATTATATCGAGGAAAAACTCGAGGAAAGAAACGCCCACAGAAGGTAGGCAATACCGGATAACCGTTCACGGTTTCCGGTTCACAGTTCACGGTTTTTTTAATGAACCATGCGACGATTGACGCGGCTCCCCTAATTCTCATCCGCCTTCCGTCTTTTTAACCGTAAATCGAAAACTGTAAACCGTGAACAACTGTAATGCGGGTAAACGAATGGAAGGATCGATGAATCAGCAGCACATGCCCGAGCGTCCGATATGGCGGGACGCCGAAGACGGTAAAATCCGGATTATCGATCAGCGGCGGCTGCCGCACGATCTGGTGATTGCCGAGTTAAACTCCGTGGATGATGTCATATCCGCTATTTATGAAATGATGGTTCGGGGTGCGCCCCTGATTGGTGTTACGGGTGCCTACGGCGTCTACCTCGCCCTGGCAAATGCAGAACAGCAGGCGGATATGCAGGCCGCTTTTCGGGAAGCCGACCGGATCAAGGCCGCCCGGCCCACTGCGGTGAACCTGGCCTGGGCCGTGGATCGGACCCTTGGAAAGGCGGCGGCCGCAAGCCCTGACAGACGCGCTGAAACCGCGCGGCAGGAGGCCGCTGCCATTGCCGAGCAGGAAGCGGAAAACTCATATCGGATCGGCCGCCACGGCCTGAGCCTGATCAATGAAATTGCCGGTCAAAAACCGGGCGAACCCGTAAATATCCTGACGCACTGCAATGCCGGATGGCTGGCCTGTATCCGGGGCGGCACGGCCACGGCACCCGTTTATGCGGCCCATGAAGAAGGTGTGCCGGTGCACGTCTGGGTGGATGAAACCCGGCCGCTGAACCAGGGGGCCCGGCTGACCGCCTGGGAGCTGGGTGCTGCCGGGGTGCCCCACACGGTGATTACGGACAACGCCGGCGGGCACCTGATGCAAAAGAAAATGGTGGACCTGGTCATCGTGGGCACAGACCGCACCACTTATACCGGTGATGTTGCCAACAAGATCGGTACCTATCTCAAGGCCCTGGCTGCAAGGGATAATAATATCCCCTTTTACGTTGCCCTGCCTTCGTCCACGTTTGACTGGCAGATCCGCGACGGGGTGGGACAAATCCCGATTGAAGAGCGCGATCCGGATGAGGTGCGCTACATGCCGGGATTTGAAAAAACCGATGAAAACCTGCTGATGCCCGAAACCAGCCCTGCAGCCAATTATGCCTTCGATGTCACCCCGGCGCGCCTGGTCACCGGCTTTATCACCGAGCGCGGGGTTTGCCGCGCAGCGGAAGACGCCATACGGGAATTGTTTTCCTAAAACCGGCCCGGAAAAGGGGCGTTTTGGGGGAAACCTCTTGACTTCCGCGGCCTTGAAGCGTATTTACGGCACCATGTTAAGCGAATTGGAAAAAAAGGTGGTTGCGGCCATCCAGGATGATATCCCCGTGACCCGGCGGCCGTATCAGGCGCTTGCCCAGCGGGCGGGCACCGATGAACAGACCCTGCTTTCCGTGTTGCAGGGGTTGCGCGAGCGCGGATTGATTCGTCGTTTCGGCGCCACCCTTCGTCACCAGAAATCCGGGTTTAACGCCAATGCCATGGTGGCCTGGCGCGTGGAAGAGACGCGCGTGGATGCGGTGGGTGCGCAAATGGCGGAAAATCCAGCGGTATCCCACTGTTACCGGCGGATTTCCCACGAAAAATGGCCCTATAACCTCTATACCATGATCCATGCCGCAGATCCGGAAACCTGCAGGAACCTGGCGCGCGAACTTTCCGAAAAAACCGGCGTGGCAGATTATACCCTCCTGTTTTCTTCCAGGGAACTGAAAAAGACCTCCATGGTTTATTTTGAAGACGAGCTTGACACAGAGGCCTAGTTTGTGCCCGGCGATGCCAAATGAACACTTCTCCCCACATTCTTTGCGTCAATCCCTGGATACATGATTTTGCCGCCTATGATTTCTGGGCCAGGCCCCTGGGGCTGCTGTATCTGGCCGGGCTGCTGCGCGCCAGCGGGTGCCGGGTGAGCTATATCGACTGCCTGGACCGGTTTCATCCCCGCCAGCCGCAACCGGATCCCGGTGCCAGATGCGGCCGGGGCCCCTACCGCAAAACGCAGATTGCCAAGCCGCAGGGACTGGAAGACGTGCCAAGGCGGTATTCGCGCTACGGCATCGATCCGGAGTGGTTTGCAAAAGACCTGCAGTGCGCGGGGCGGCCGGACCTGGTCCTTGTGACCGCGCTGATGACCTACTGGTATCCCGGCGCGGCAGAAACCATTGCGCGTATCCGCTCGGTATATCCGGATGTGCCGCTGGTGCTCGGCGGCGTGTATGCCGCATTAAACCCGGACCATGCCGGGCACTGCATGGATGCCGATGAAATCGTTGCCGGGCCCGGCGAAAAAACGATATTCCATCTGGTGGAAAAATATACCGGCCGGCCGGTTGTGCCGGTGTGCGATCCGGAAGACATGGATGCCCTGCCGTATCCCGCATTTGACCTGCAGCATGAAATTCCCTACGTGCCGGCGCTTACCTCCAGGGGGTGCCCGTTTTCCTGCGATTACTGTGCATCCGGCCTGCTTGAGCCCGGGCATAGACGGCGGGATCCGGGGCGGGTTTTTGAGGAAATCCGGCATTGGCACAGGTCTTACGGGGTTCGGGATTTTGCCTTTTATGATGACGCGCTGCTGGTGGATGCGGAAAATCATGCAGACGTGCTGTTTTCCATGATCCGCGACTCATCCATGGAAATACGTCTGCATACGCCAAATGCGCTGCACGTACGAAATATTACGCGCAGCACCGCGCATCTGATGCGCGCTGCAGGGATGAAAACCGTGCGCCTGGGGGTGGAAACCGCGGATTTTGAAGGCCGGGATATGGACCGCAAAATCGGTGAAGCGGAATTTTTTCAGGCAGCGTCATACTTACAGGAGGCGGGATTTGACAGCAGGCAACTGGGCGCCTATCTGCTGGCCGGGCTGCCGGGCCAGGACCCGGCTTCTGTGGAAACTTCCATTGATATCGTCAAGTCTGCCGGAATCTCCCCGATCATTGCGTATTACTCACCCATTTACGGCACAAAAATGTGGGATGCGGCCAGGGCCGCATCCCGTTATGACCTGGAATCCGATCCGGTTTTTACCAACAACGCGGTGATGCCCTGCCAGCGGCAATTTTCCTGGGAGCTTGTCACGCGGCTGAAAAGGCGGACTGCTGCCTAACGGTTTTTGACCATCTCCAGGGCCTTTTCCACGATATGGTCCGCGGTGAACCCGAATTTTGCCATTACTTCCGCACCGTTACCGGACACGCCGAACTCGTCGACCCCGATCACTTCACCGCGCGGGCCCACATAGCGCTGCCAGCCCATGCTCACGCCGGCTTCCACGGCCAGCCGGATTTCGGTGTCCGGGGGCAGGATCTGTTTCTTGTAATCCGCGGGCATGGCTTCAAAGCGTTCCCAGCAGGCCATGTTTACCACCCGGGCATCCACGTCCTTCTCTGCCAGTTTTTCCCGGGCCGCCAGGGCCAGGGAGACTTCCGAGCCGGTGGCAATGATCAGGATGTCCGGCTTGCCCCTGGATTCGGCAATAACATAAGCACCGTTTTTCACGCCGTCAGCCGGGGCGTATTTGCTCCTGTCGATCACCGGCAGCCCTTGGCGGCTCAGTACCAGGGCGGTGGGCGTGTCCTGGCTGGCAATTGCCAGTTTCCATGCTTCTGCGGTTTCATTGGCATCCGCGGGCCGGATGACCTGCAGATGCGGAATGGCCCGCAGTGCGGCCAGGTGCTCCACCGGCTGGTGGGTGGGGCCGTCTTCGCCCACGGCCAGGCTGTCGTGGGTGAACACGTAGATGGCCGGAACCCGCATCAGGGCCGAAAGGCGGATGGCCGGGCGCATGTAGTCGGAAAAAACCAGGAAGGTTCCGCCGTAAGGGCGGAATCCGCCGTGCAGCCACAGACCGTTTAAAATCCCGCCCATAACGTGCTCCCGCACGCCGAAGCGAATGTTGCGGCCGTGGTAGGCGCCTTTTTGAAAATCCGGCTCGTCTGAAATCAGGGTCTTGTTCGAAGGGGCCAGGTCCGCGGATCCGCCGATGAGCTCGGGCATTCGGCCGGCAATGGCGTTTAGCACGCTGCCCGAGGCCTTGCGCGTGGCCACGGATCCATCCCCCGTTGTAAATTCCGGAATATCGGCATCCCAGTTTTCAGGCAGGCGGTTTTCCATCCGGGCGGTAAATTTTTCGGCCAGTTCCGGAAATTCCTCCTGGTAGGCGGTAAAGCGTTTTTGCCACTCTGCTTCGGACCGGCGGCCGTTTTCCACTGCCCGGCGCATGTGTTCAAGCGCCTTATCAGGAACGCAGAAGAGTTCGTCGGCCGCACATCCCAGAAACTGCTTGGTCAGCCGTACTTCTTCTTCTCCCAGCGGCGCGCCGTGGGCATCAGCCGATCCCTGTTTGTTGGGACTGCCGTATGCGATATAGGTGCGCAGGATGATCATGGCGGGCCTTTGCGTGTCTGCCCGGGCCGTCTCAATGGCCCTGGTAATCTGGTCCACGTCATTGCCGTCGGATACGTTTAACACCTGCCAGCCGCAGGCTTCAAATCGTTTTGCCACGTCTTCGCTAAACGTGATCGCGGTATCGCCTTCAATGGAAATCCGGTTGTCGTCATACAGGCAGATCAGTTTTCCCAGGCCCAGATTTCCGGCAATTGAGGCGGCTTCCTGGGAGATGCCTTCCATCAGATCTCCGTCTCCGCACATCACGTAGGTATAGTGATCCACGATTTCGTGCCCGGGCTTGTTGAATTTTGCTGCCATGTGACGCTCTGCCATGGCCAGGCCCACGGAATTGGCAAATCCCTGACCCAGGGGGCCGGTGGTGGTCTCAACGCCCGGTGTGCGACGGGCTTCTGGATGTCCGGGGGTGTAGCTTTTCCACTGCCGGAACTGCTTAAGGTCTTCTATGCTCAAATCATAGCCGGTCAGGTAAAGCAGGGCATAAAGCATCATGGATGCGTGGCCCGCGGAGAGCACAAAACGGTCGCGGTCTTCCCACATGGGGTTTTCCGGGTTGTGGCTCATGAAGTGCTGCCAGATCGTGTATGCCGCCGGCGCCATGCCCAGCGGGGCTCCGGGGTGCCCGGAGGACGCTTTTTCAATGGCGTCCATGGACAGCGAGCGGATCGTGTTAATGCAAGTCAGCTCGGTTTCACTGCTTTTTCCGGCCGGAGATGCCTGTTTCATGAAAAACTCCTTTTTGGTCTGGGTTGCAGGTTACAGGAATCATTTGAGCGGGTTTATATGTGAACTTTTACAGCGCGCGCAAAAATTCCGGGCGAAGCGCGATCTTGCCGGTTAATGCATCATCGATCTGCTGCAGGGTCTTTTCCTTGTCTTCCGGCAGCTTTGCCCGGACCGGAAGGTAATTGGACGCATGGTTGGCGTGGAAAAGCCCGTCAGAAAGATCGGTATGCGCAATCATGGTCCGCAGCTCGGCAAGCATTTCATTGGCATCGAGTATCGGAAAACGGCCGGCTTCGTAGTCCTCGTGCAGCGGGGTGCCCGGTATCAGCATCAGGGAAAGGGCGCCGGCGAAACCCGGGTCCATTTCCGAGAGCACCCTGCCGGTTTCCTGTGCGTGGGTCTGGGAACGCTGGCGGCCGGCAAGTCCGAGCAGGACGGTTACAGACAGCTTGATGCCGGCTTCCTTGATCTTGCGGCCCATGTTGATCATTTTTTCGGCGGTGGCGCCCTTGTTTACGGCCTTCAGGGTCTGGTCGTCCCCGCTTTCAAGACCCATGTAAACAATACCCAGGCCGTGGTCGCGCAGCTCCCGGAGTTCTTCGGCGCTTTTCATGCCGATGCCCTTGGTGTTGGCGTACAGGCCTACGCGCTCCACCCAGGGGAGTTTTTTTTCAATTTCCTGCATGTATTTCAGCAGCCGTTTCTGCGGGACGATCAGGGCATCACCGTCGCAGATGAACACGCGGTTCTGGTTTTTGCAGTGTTTGGCTGCAAAATCGATGTCTTCCATGATGGTTTCATCGGGTTTGATCTTGAAGCGTTCGCCCTTGTAAGTTCCGCAGAAAGTGCATTTATTGTGCGAGCACCCCACCGTGACCTGCAGCAGGATGCTGTTGGCCTCGCTCGGCGGGCGTATGATCATGCCTTC
>JBKHJS010000016.1:0-30610 GCA_046537995.1 Desulfobacterales bacterium | reverse complement strand
AGTTTTTCTTTCTGATGGCTTTTCAGGCCCATGGCGCTTTCCTGTTTTGTTTGTTGGATAAATTGATGCAGTAAGGGAGTGCAGGCTTTTGCCGGCACCCCCTTTCTAGTCTAAAAATTGCTGTATCTGTTAATAAAGGGGCACGTAGCCGACTTCTTCAGCCAGGGGCTGGCCCTTTTCTGGGTGAAGCATGAAGTTTATAAACTTCAGTGCGTTGCCTGAAGGCCACCCGTCAGTGAAATAATAAAGGTAACGGGAGACCGGGAATTCACCTGATCCCGTGGTCTCGGGCGTACCCTCCACCCCGTCGATTTTGACGTTTTTCAGCCCGTCTTCCAGGTAGCCGATTCCGATGTAGCCGATTGCATACTTGTTGCCCTTTACGGTTTCAACAGCATCTCCGTTGGAGGCCACTGTCTGGGCCCTGGGGGTGACCCTGTCGCCCTTAAGTATTATGTCTCTCCATACCCCGTAGGTGCCCGAGGATGAATCCCTGGAAACGATGGTGATTTTCCGGTCATTGCCGCCCACTTCTTTCCAGTTGCTTATGTCTCCGTTATAGATTCCCCTGAGCTCTTCCATGCTAACATCGTCTACCGGGTTGTCAGGGTGTACAACCGGGATGATGCTGTCTAAAGCGATGCCGAAGGGCACGGGGTAGAACCCGTTTTCAACCGCCCTTTTGACCTCCTCGTCCTTGATGAAACGGGATGCCTGGCAGATATCGGTGGTGCCGTCAATAAGGGCTTTTATCCCGTTTCCAGAGCCGCCGCCCGAGATGGAGACATTGACATCCGGGTACTCTTCCATGAAGGCTTCTGCCACTTCCTGGGTTACCGGCAAGACGGTGGTGGAACCCTTGATGGTGAGCTTTTCAGCCGACCATGCCTGTATTGCGCCCAGGCACAGTACGGAAGCGGTAACCATCATAATAAGTAACGCTTTTTTCATGTGATCCTCCTTTAAAAATGTTTTTGGTGAAATCTTTTTGTGCGAAAAGTTTTATTTTCTTTTTCACGCAGACCTTTTCTGCATGTGCAGGTACATAAGTAACCCTGCTTTGCTACAGGTTCATGGCCTAAAAGTGACAATTCTGTTACGATTTGCTGTTAGCTTCTCAGGATCATTTTGAATTGTCATAAAAACGTCATCCTTTCTCCATGTGATCGGCAATATTGCCGGATAGATTGCGACCCGACAGTGAAGATTTCAAATTCAAATCAAAAAGGAGAAAGGCAAATGAAACGTTTTAATCGGTTAGCATGGACATTGAGCAGGACAGCGGCGATTGTGCTGTCGGTTTCTGCATGTGTTTTCGCATTCGCTGCAGCGCCCGCTGCAGCGGAGAAAAGTACCACAGAGGAGATCCTTGATATCCTGAAAGAAGGAGATCAGATTTCAGATTCCAGGTACGAGGAACTCACGCAGAGGGTCGAAAGCGAAAAAAGCAGTTATGACGTGAAATTCGGCGGGCGGATCATGGCTGACTGGGCAAGCATCAGCGCTGATGACAGCTTTGATGAGGACTTGGGCGGCGGGCGCCTGGACGGAGACGGCGTGGAATTCCGGCGCGCCCGTCTTTTTGCCTCCGGCTCATTTGAAAACAATGTGTTTTTCAAGGCGCAATACGATTTTAGCGGCGGAACTAGCTTTAAGGACATGTACATCGGCATGAAAAAGGTTCCGGCGCTTGGCAACATAAAGATCGGTCATTTCAAGGAGCCGTTTTCCCTGGAAGAGCAGACAAGCAGCAAGTACATGACCTTCATGGAACGGGCCCTGCCCAACGTGTTTTCCCCGGGCAGAAACACCGGTATCATGGCATATGACGCTGCCCTGGAAAAACGCATGTCCTGGGCTATAGGCGCGTTTTATGACGCCGGCGCCTACGGGGAAGGCTTCAACGATTACACGGACATCAATGTTACCGCCAGGGTGACCGGCGCGCCTGTTTACGCTGATGACGGGAAAAAGGCCGCGCACCTGGGACTTTCCTACACCCGGCAGTTCCGGGATGAAGATGAAACAAGCGTTCGCTACCGTGCCCGTCCGGAAGCGCATATAACCGGCGTGCGCCTGGCTGATACCGAAAGCTTTAATATTGACGACGCGGATATCATGAGCCTGGAAGCCGCCATGGTCATGGGGCCGTTTTCTGCGCAGGGCGAATACATGCAGAGCTTTGTGGGCTCGGATGCCGAAAATGACCCGGATTTCAGCGGGTATTATGTCTACGGCAGCTATTTTCTCACAGGTGAAAGCCGCAATTACAAGCCAGGTTCAGGCTCTTTCGGCAGGGTTAAGCCCAACAGGGACTTCAGCTTCCACAAGCCGGGCGCAGGTGCATGGGAGCTCGGAGTTCGCTATTCAAGCCTGGACCTAAACGATGAAGCAATTGCGGGCGGCGAATTAAATGATTTAACACTGGGTGTCAACTGGCACCTCAATCCCAATGTACGCACGATGATAAACTACGTGTATGCGGATCTCGAGAATCGTGCCGGCGTGGCGGATGACAGCGCAAACATTGTGCAGGCCCGGTTCCAGGTTGATTTTTAACCGCTGTAAATAAAAGCCATAGCAATAAAAAAGCGTCCCCGTGCGGGACGCTTTTTTATTGCGGGCATCCTTGCCTTCTTTTGTACTTCTTTATATTATCCCCTGAATGAAAAAGCCGGGGTAATATTTGGCCGGAACGGATATTCTGAACTTTTTTGCATACCTGTCATATTGGTGTTATTATGATTGCTTAAATCGATATCTGCAGCCAAGATGCTTGTTTGTAAAAACCGTTGAAATTAAAAACAAAAATTTCAAGAGGGAAAACATGGCAAAAAGGATTTCAGGAGGGCTGCTGGCTTTTATTTTTACAATTTTCATGGCTTGATCTACACCCGCGGATACCGTGGATTTTCACGGAAAGGCCCTGACCGGCGAGGATGATCTGCTGATTTGCGTGCCCGAGGGCGCGCTGCTTTCTCAAAAGGGACAGTTCCACGTACTTGCCCTGCCGCTGGCGGTACTTGAGCGGGCGGCGGATTTCTAGCCCGGGTACGGCCGGGGTGTAAATGTTGCGCACACACGATCTGGAGGTATTATGAACGACCATCATCACGACCACGAAAAACACCATCAGGACCATCATGACAGCGGCCACGGTTCCGGGCAAAGCGAGATGCCCATGTCCGAAAAGCTCAGTAAAATGGTTCAGCACTGGCTCAAGCACAATGCCGATCATGCCGCCACCTACCGGCAGTGGGCAGATCGGGCCCGCCAGGCGGGCATGGCAGACGTGGCCGAAATCCTGGAGTCCGTGGCAGAAGACAGCCAGGCCATCAACAGCGACCTGGAGCGCGCCGGACAGGTGCTTGCAGATAAGAGTTGATGCGTTTCGCCCTGGATATCCGTTCGGATTCAAGCCGCCTGCAAGGCAAACATGTTGGACATGCGGGGCTGCAACAGTACGCAACAGACTACGGAAAAGCAGCAGGGGTGTTTTTTTTCTTGGAAAAACGGATTTAATATATTAATATCCCCAAATAGCATGCATGATAGAACATGCGTCGGCCGTTGATTGTTGTATTCACTTTATTCAAAACGGGTTGAGAGATGCCTATGTGCCTTGCCATTCCTTCCAGAATCACTGACATCGAATCCGGAGTTGCAACCATTGACGTGGAAGGCGTCAAGCGAAAAGCCAGTCTGATGCTCGTGGAAGATGCCAGGGTCGGCGATTACGTGATCGTGCACGCCGGATTTGCCATTCAGGTCTTAGACGAAGAGACCGCGCTGTCATCCTTGAATTTTATGCGTGATGTTTTTTTGTCTGACAATCCACCCGAAAACATGTAACCCGGACGGCCCGGAGTAAACCGCAAGACACAGAAGCAGCGGTGTTTGAGCGCTTTTAAATAAAAAAAACAATGTTGTCAACTCGGGACGGTTGAATAAATGCTGAATGGCAGGCTGCACACCGGTACCGCAAAAGCCCTGGAAATCCGGGGGATTGTTCAGGGTGTGGGATTTAGGCCGTTTATCTATCAGCTTGCCCGGCATTACGGTTTGACAGGCATGGTGGCCAACACCGCAACCGGGGTGCAGATTCACGTGGAAGGCCAGGGGGGTGACGTGGACGGCTTTATCGCAGACATCCGCTCCCATGCCCCGCCCTTGTCCCACATCACCGAGGTTTTCGAGGCGCAGGCCGCCTTTGAAGGATTCGGCGAGTTTTCCATATCTCCCAGCCGCTCCGGGCAGTTGCGCACCACCCTGATTTCTCCGGATGTTTCCATCTGCCAGGACTGCTATAAAGAGCTCTTTGATCCGCACGACCGGCGCTATGGCTATCCGTTTATCAACTGCACCAATTGCGGCCCCAGATACACCATCGTTGATGACATTCCCTATGACCGCGCCAACACCTCCATGAAGCATTTTCCCATGTGCCCCGAATGCCGGGCGGAATACGAGGACCCCCAAAGTCGCCGGTTTCATGCCCAGCCCAACGCCTGCCCGGAGTGCGGGCCGCATCTGACCCTGCTCGATTCCACGGGCGGACATATCCCCTGTGCAGAACCGATCGGTGCCGCCGCACGGTATCTAAAAGAAGGGTATATCCTTGCAGTCAAGGGCCTGGGCGGGTTTCACCTGGCTGTGGATGCGCAGAACGCACAAGCCGTGGATCGGCTTCGGATGCGCAAGCACCGGGCTGAAAAGCCTTTTGCGCTCATGGCCGCAGATATCGCGGCCGCTGAAAGTTTTGCGCATGTCACGCCCGAGGAAAACGCCCTTTTGCAATCCCCGCGCCGGCCCATAGTGCTGCTGAAAAAGCGCTTTCCCAACCGCATTGCCGGCAACGTAGCCCCGCAAAACCGGTATTTCGGGACCATGCTGCCGTATACGCCCCTGCACTGCCTGCTTATGGCCCGGGGTTTTTCATCTCTTGTCATGACCAGCGGCAACCTGAGCGAAGAGCCAATCGCCATTGCCAACCACGAGGCCGTGGACCGGCTTTCGGGCATTGCAGATGTTTTTCTTGTACACAACCGGGACATCTATATCCGAAGCGATGATTCCATCGTCTGCAGCGCGGCCGGTGATACCCGGGTGCTGCGGCGGTCCCGGGGATACGTGCCCGCCCCGGTTTTCCTGGATGAAGATCTGCCGCAGATTCTTGCCTGCGGGGCGGAGCTGAAAAATACGGTCTGCCTGACAAAAGATTCCCACGCATTTGTCAGCCAGCACATCGGGGATCTTGAAAATATCCAGGCGCTGGATTTTTATCGGCATACCATTATCCACATGCAGCGCATCCTGGATATCGAACCGGCATACATTGCACATGACATGCATCCGGACTATCTGAGCACCGGATACGCCCGTGAGTTTGAACCGGGTGCCTGTATTGCCGTACAGCATCACCATGCCCACATTGTTTCCTGCATGGCGGAAAACCATCTTCAGGACGATGTGATCGGCCTGGCGCTGGACGGAACCGGCTACGGAACAGACGGCGCCGTGTGGGGCGGCGAGGTAATGATCGCCTGCAGGGCGGCTTTTCAAAGAGCCGCTCACCTGGCCTATGTCCCCATGCCGGGTGGTGCGGCCGCTGTCCGGGAACCCTGGCGCATGGGCATCAGCTACCTGATGGATGCCTGCGGCGGGGATTTGAAAGATCTGGATCTGCGGTTTTTCGACGGGCTGAATCCGGACCATGTGCGGCTGATTGCTGAAATGGCGGAAAAAGGGGTCAATTCCCCGCTGACTTCGAGCCTGGGGCGGCTGTTTGACGGGGTGGCAGCGATTGCCGGAATCCGCAACCGGGTCAATTTTGAGGCTCAGGCCGCCATGGAACTGGAAATGCAGGCAGTCGGCGATTTGTTCCCCCTGGATCCGGGCCGGGCCTATGATTACGAGATCCGGCAGGACAACGGACAGTCATTCCAAATCCCGCCGGCGCCGGTGATCCGTGCCATTGTTGAAGACCTGCAACGCGGGGCATCCGTCCGGCAGGTCAGCGCCCGGTT
The DNA here is from genome assembly GCA_046537995.1 of Desulfobacterales bacterium. GTDB lineage: Bacteria > Desulfobacterota > Desulfobacteria > Desulfobacterales > Desulfosalsimonadaceae > Desulfosalsimonas. The sequence goes on along the minus strand of JBKHJS010000016.1, from coordinate 24,584 downwards.
CCATGCCACGGTGATATTCATGTTTGCCGATGTCTGCGACCGCATCCGGCATGCCACCGGGCTGCAGCGCGTGGTGCTTTCCGGCGGCGTGTTTCAGAATGTATGCGTCCTGGAAGGGATGTGTGAGGTGCTCCGGGCCAGGGGGTTTTCCGTGTTTACAAATCAATTCCTGCCGGCAAATGACGGCGGGGTCTGCCTGGGGCAGGCAGTTGCGGCCGCCGCGCAGATTCGAAAACGTGGTTTTGCCGACAAAAAACGGGAACTATAAATCGATATGCTGCATATATCCGAATACCGTGACAGCAGACTTTGCCGCAGCATTGCTTCGCGCATTACCGCGCCCAACAATAGGCCCGTGCGGATCATGGAGGTTTGCGGCACCCACACGGTTTCGATTTTCAGAAACGGGATCCGCTCGCTTCTGCCCGAAGGCGTTGACCTGATTTCCGGGCCGGGATGCCCGGTGTGCGTGACCGCCCAGGGCGAAATCGATGCGGCCATCAGCCTGGCCAGGCAGTCAGATACCATTGTGGCCACTTTCGGGGATCTGATCCGGGTGCCGGGCAGCAATTCGTCGCTGCAGCAGGAAAAAGCCGCCGGAAATGATGTCCGGATCGTTTATTCCGCATCCGATGCCGTTGAAATCGCCAGGCAAAATCCGGGGAAACAAGTGGTTTTTCTGGGCGTGGGCTTTGAGACCACCGCCCCGACCATTGCCGGATCCGTTCTGGCTGCCCGGCAGGACGGCGTTGAAAATTATTCCGTGTTTGCCATGCATAAAGTCGTGCCGCCGGCACTTGAGGCCCTGATGCAGATGCAGGGCGTTGAAATCGATGCTTTTCTGCTGCCCGGCCATGTATCGGTGATCATCGGCATGCAGGGGTACTGGCAGTTTTTTGACCAATACCGCGTGCCGTGCGCAGTGGCCGGGTTTGAGCCCGTGGACATTCTCCGGGCCGTGCTGCGCTTAACGGAAATGCTCGATACGGGCGATCCGCAGCTGGAAAACTGTTATCCCCGGGCGGTGGCCGAGCAGGGCAACCCTGCGGCCCGGAAGATCATGGACACGGTTTTTGAAATCTGCGATGCCGACTGGCGGGGACTTGGATGGATTCCCGGCAGCGGTATGCAATTCCGGGATGCATTTGCGGACCACGATGCCAGAATGAAGTTCAATGTGCACCCCCCGGATGTGGCCCCGCCGGCCGGGTGCGCGTGCGGCGATATTTTGACGGGCGCAAAGACGCCGCCCGAATGCCCCCTGTATAAAACCCGGTGTACGCCCATAGACCCGGTGGGCCCGTGCATGGTTTCAACAGAGGGCACGTGTGCGGCATACTTTAAATACCACGAGGCGCAGTAGAAGATCTGATGGCATCTTTTAATCCGGATCCGGATTACCGGCTGATGAACAACCAACGTATCCTGCTGGATCACGGCAGCGGCGGACGGCAGTCAAATAACCTGATTGCCGAGATGATGCTGCCGGTCTTTGATAATCCCATACTCGCAGGCCTGGAAGACGGCGCCGTCTTTGAAATCGGCGGCAGCCGGCTTGCCTTTTCCACGGATACCTACGTGGTGGATCCGATTTTTTTCCCGGGCGGCAGCATCGGGGACCTGGCCATTAACGGCACGGTTAACGATATCGCCATGTGCGGGGCTGAGCCGCAATATATCAGCGCCGGCCTGATCATCGAGGAAGGTTTTGCCATGGCGGATCTGAAGGCGGTTTTGACCGACATGGGCCGGGCGGCGCAAAACGCCGGTGTCCAGGTGGTAACCGGGGACACCAAGGTGGTTTCCCGGGGAGCGGCGGACAAGATTTTTATCAACACCTCGGGCATCGGCCTGATCGGCCCGGGCATCCATATTTCCGCGGCCAATGCCCGCCCCGGGGATCAAATCCTGCTCAGCGGCAGCATTGCCGATCACGGGGTGACAATTCTGTCAAAAAGATCCGGGCTTTCCTTTGATGCGCCCATATCCAGCGACAGCGCCCCGTTAAACCGCATGGTGGCACAAATGCTGCGCACCTGCCCGGATATTCACGTGCTTCGCGATCCCACCCGGGGCGGGGTGGGCACGGCGCTAAACGAGATCGCATCCGGTTCCGGCACCGGCATCCGGATATATGAGGATCGCATTCCGGTGAAACAATCGGTTTCCGGATTATGCGAACTTCTGGGGCTCGATCCCCTGTATGTGGCAAACGAAGGCAAGCTTCTGGCGTTTGTGGACAGCCGGCATGCCGGGGCCGTGCTTTCGGCCATGAGGGAGGATCCATACGGCAGGGATGCCGTGATCATCGGGGAGGTGGTGGCAGACCATCCCCGCAGGGTGGTGATGGAAACCGGAATCGGTGGCCGCCGCATCGTGGATATGCTCAGCGGGGAACAATTGCCGCGGATCTGCTGATGGCCGCGGCATGTTTACAAGTTAAACTTTTTTGCACGTAAGGCGAATGCCTTGTTTTGATATAAGGCCGGCAGTCGGAGATCAACAAAGACCGGGGCAGGCAGGGACCTGCAGTCCGGCTTTGGGCAAAAGGCGCTTTTCCGGCTGCAAAAAAATGATTTGCCAGAAAACATGAGGAGACGCTTGATGGATGATGAAAAGAAAAGAGAGGAGTTTTACGAACGGTTGGCAAAAAGCGGTGTCAGCCGGCGGGATTTTATGAAGTACTGCACCTTTTTGACAGCGACCATGGGGCTTTCCGCCGCGCATGTCACCCGGGTTGCAGATGTATTTGCCGCGCCCAAGCAGCGCCCCCCGGTCATCTGGCTGCATTTTGCCGAATGCACCGGGTGCACAGAAGGGGTGATGCGGCATACCCATCCCTACATTGACGAACTCGTACTCGACATTCTCAGCATCGAATACCATGAGACCATCATGGCGGCAGCCGGCCACCAGGCTGAGGAAAACCTGAAAAATGCCGTGGAAAAGTACAAGGGGAAATTTATCTGCGTTTGCGAAGGCGGTATCAGCACCAAGGACAACGGGGTTTACGGGAAAATCGGCGGCAAGACGTTCCTGGAGGTGGGCAAGGAGGTAACCTCGAAAGCCGCGGCCGTTATTGCCATTGGCAACTGCGCCAGCTTCGGCGGCGTCCAGGCCGCAGATCCCAATCCCGGCGGATACAAGGGGGTGGGCGAGGCCCTGGATATCGAAACCCTCAATATCCCGGGATGTCCGCCCAACTCGGTCAATTTCGTGGGAACTGTGGTTAACTACCTGCTGCTGGGCAAAATGCCCTCCCTGGATGATTCCGGCCGTCCGCTGTTTGCCTACGGCAAGACCGTGCACGATCAATGCCCGCGACGGTCGCATTTTGAAATGGGAGAAATGGCAACCGAATTCGGATCCGAGGAAATCGAAAAGGGCTGGTGCCTGTATGCACTGGGATGCCGGGGCCCCATGACATATAACAACTGCCCGGTGGCCAAGTTCAATGACGGCACCTCCTGGCCGGTGCAATCCGGGCACCCCTGCATCGGATGCAGCGAGCCGCAGTTCTGGGATGACATGTCCCCGTTTTATGAGCCCAAGTAGGCCGTGAAATAAATTGAAAAAACCCCTTATCCAAAAAGAAAAGAGGAGATCATATGAGCAAGCGAATAACCATTGATCCAATGACCCGTTTAGAGGGGCACTTGCGCATCGAAGTCGAGGTCGCTGACGGCAAGGTTGTCAATGCCTGGAGTTCGGGCCAGATGTTCCGCGGCATTGAAATGATCCTGCAGGGCCGCAATCCCGAGGACGCGCATCATTTTGTCCAGCGCTCCTGCGGGGTCTGCACGTATGTGCATTCCCTGTCCTCTGTGCGGGCCGTGGAAGACGCCGTCGGCATCGAAGTCCCGGATAATGCGCGCCTGATCCGCAACATGCTGCACGGTGCCCAATACATGCATGATCATATCGTGCATTTCTATCACCTGCACGCCCTGGACTGGGTGGACATAGTATCCGCGCTCAAGGCTGATCCGCAAAAGACCGCCAAGACCGCCGAGGGGCTCACCGATGCGCAGTGGGGCGGCACACCCTATTACAAAAGCGTGCAGCAGCGGCTGCAGACATTCGTGGACAGCGGTCAGCTCGGCATTTTTGAAAACGCATACTGGGGGCACCCGGCTTATAAAATGCCGCCCGAGTCCAACTTAATTGCCGTATCCCATTACATCGAGGCCCTGCGCCTGCAGGCCAAGGCCGCACGCATGCACGCGGTTTTCGGCGGCAAAAACCCCCATCCCCAATCCCTGGTGGTCGGCGGGGTGACTTCCACCAAGGATCTCTCAGCAGACCGGATCGCCGAGTTTCTTTATATCTGGAGGGAAACCCAGAAGTTCGTAAAAGACGTCTATATCCCGGACGTCGTGGCAGCCGCCAAGTACTACAAGGACTGGGGCGGCATTGGCGGCACCACCAACTTCCTGTGCTGGGGCGATTTTCCGCAGGGCAACGGCAAGGATCAGGACCTGTTCATGCCGCGCGGGCTCATCCGGGAACGCGACCTCAAGAATATCCGTGAAGCCGACCAGGAAAAGGTCGCCGAATGCGTTACCCGCGGCTGGTATGAAAAAGACGGTTCCCGGCACCCCTTTGAAGGCGTTACCAAGCCGGATCCGGGCGAATACAAGCCGGATAACGGACGGTATTCCTGGATCAAGGCCCCGCGTTATGACAACCTGTCCTGCGAGGTCGGCCCCCTGTCCCGGGTGCTGGTGGCCTATGCCAACGGACAAGAAGGAATCAGCAAGAATGTGGATTATGTCCTGGAGAAACTTGATGTACCGGCCGACGCCCTGTTTTCCACCCTGGGCCGCACTGCTGCCCGGGCCATTGAAACGCTGGTTATCGGCGAGGCAGTCGAAGGATGGGTCAATGAACTGGTGGCCAATGTGAAAGACGGCGACAACAAGGTGTATCAGAGCTGGAAGATGCCCACCAAAGAGGTTATGGGTTACGGCTTAAACGACGTGCCGCGCGGTGCCCTGGGGCACTGGATTAAAATCAAGGATAAAAAGATTGAAAACTACCAGTATGTTGTGCCCTCCACGTGGAATTTCGGCCCGCGCGATGAAGAGGACAAGCTCGGTCCGGTCGAGGAGGCGCTGATCGGAACCCCGGTGGCGGATGCATCGCAGCCGCTGGAAATTCTTCGCACTGTGCATTCGTTTGATCCCTGTATTGCCTGCGGTGTTCACGTGATCGATCCGGACTCCAACCAGGTCTACAAAGTCCGGGCCACCTAGTATGGAACAGTCGCAGATTACGATTCTGGGTGTGGGCAGCATATTGATGACAGACGAGGGCTTCGGCGTCCGCGTGATCCAGGCGCTTGACAGGCGCTTTGATTTCCCGGAGAACGTATCCGTGGTGGACGGCGGGGTCCTTGGCCTGAACCTGCTGAGCGTGATGGCCGAAGCCGATCACCTGATCGTTATTGACGCCATCCGCAACCAGGGCTCGCCCGGGGATCTGTTCCGGTTGACCGGCGATGCCGTGCCGGAACGGATCCGGGCCAAAAACTCCCTGCACCAGGTGGATTTTCTCGAGACGTTTACGCTCTGCCAGGTTATGGAGAAGGTGCCGGAAACCGTGATACTCGGCGTGGAGCCCAAGGATATTGACTCGCTCAGCGTGGACTTGACAGACGTGGTATGCCGGCAGATTGATCCGGTCATTGACATGGTGCTTGCAGAGCTCGATTACCTGGGGGTTGCTTACGCGAAAAAACCCGCAACAGACGACTCAGCGGAAATTGAATGAATTATGCATGAAATGGGGATCGCACTGCAGGTCATTGATATCGCCACTGCTGCAATCCCCCCGGAAATGCGGGGCTGCCGGGTGGAAAGGGTCAATCTGAGAATCGGAAAACTCTCGGCGGTGGTAGTTGACAGCCTGAATTTCTGCCTGGAGATTGCCACACGCGACACCCCTCTGGCCGAGGCCGTCTTTTCCATCGAGGAGATTCCGGTGGTGGCGCAATGCCGCGAGTGCGGACATGAGTGGCAGGTGGCCCGTGCTGTTTTTAAATGTCCGCAATGCGGGTCCGGAAATCTGGAAATGATTTCCGGACGGGAACTGGACGTGGTGTCCATCGATATCGAGGAGCCGGTGGACAGCGAAATGCAAAATCAACCAAGATGAATAGATCGATGGGGGTCTGATGGAAGTGAAAGTGGTTCGCAATGTGCTGGATGTCAATGCGAAAATGGCGGAAGAAAACCGCCGGTTCTTTGCGAAAAACGGGGTTTTCGTGTTAAACGTGATGAGTTCGCCGGGCTCCGGCAAGACCACGATCCTGGAAAAAACCCTGACCCGCATCATGCCGGAGATTCAAAGTGCAGTAATCGTCGGGGATATCTGCACCACCAATGACGCGGACCGGCTGAGTGTTTCCGGGGCGCCGGTGGTGCAGATCAATACGGACGAGTTCGGCGGCGACTGCCACCTGGCCGCACACGTAATCGAAAACGCAGCCCGCCAGATCGATCTGGCGGGGCTCGACCTGCTCATCGTGGAAAACGTGGGCAACCTGGTATGCCCGGCGGAATTCGACATTGGCGAAGATGCCCGGGTGGTGGTGTTAAGCGTTACCGAAGGCGAGGACAAGTCTGTCAAGTATCCGCTGATGTTCCGGGAGTGCCAGGCCTGCCTGCTCAACAAAACCGATCTGCTGCCCTACCTGGACTATGACCTGGAAAAGGCCCGGCAATACATCGATCAGGTCCACCCCGGCATGCCGGTCTTTGAGACCTCTGCAAAAACCGGGGAGGGCCTGGATTCCTGGATTTCGTGGATCCGGGAGCGGGTTGCCGACAAAGCCGGGCTGCAGCAACAGGCCTGAGCCGAAACTCAGGTTTTTATAAGGTTGCATGCGATGTTCGTGGCTTTTTCCATGGACAGCTTGCTCATGTTGAGCACGAGGTGATAGAGATCCGGTTCGTCATAGCTTTCCTTGCCGAATTTACGGTACAGGTTGCGCCGTCGTTTTCCGTGTACACGGATGGTGTTTTCTGCCCGTTCCTCGGTGAGATTGTAGTGCTCCATCATGAATTTGACCCGGTCCTCGTGTTGTGCAACCAGCAGGACATGAAAGGCACTTGCATGATCGCGCAGGATATACTGACCGCCGCGGCCCACGATAACACAGTTGCCCTCCTCGGCCAGATCGCCGATGATTTCATACAGCGTGTTGATATAGATCTGCTCGTCAATGTATCCCCGGGAATCGTCCAGAATGCGGCTGACGTTTTTCTGGGATATGAGATAGTTCATGAATTTCAGCAGCGAGCCTCCGGCTTCTTTTTCAATGTTTCGCACGGAGTTGTTTGAAACCTTGGCGCGTTCGGCCACCATCTGCACAATATCTTCATCCACCAGGGTGTAGCCCATCTGGCTGGCCACCATTTTCCCAAGGGTCCGCCCGCCTGCGCCGAATTCTCTTGAAATTGTCAGAACTGCCATACATTGACTCCTTTCTGATTTGTCCTTCAAACGCCGTTTTCAGAATTGCCGTTTTCCGAATCTTCGAGCAGCGGCTGGATATGCGGGTGCCTGGAAATCACCCGGCTGAACTGTTCGGTCCGCATATCCAGCCGCCGCTGGACAATCCGGACCAGGTTTTTGTTTATAAGGTAGCCCATGTGCGGATCCTGCTCCATGAGGTCAAAGGTTTCCCTTGCATTGAGTGCATAGATGACAGACGGTTCCGTACAGATGGCATCAAGCCGCAGGGGTTCGTCGAGCATGGCCGACCACCCGAAGGAAAATCCGGGTTTGATCGAGGCAATGGAAACTGCAATCTTGGAGGAAATGCTTTTTTCCAGCAGGACCTTGCCGCTTTTGAGCATGTAGAATTTGCCGGTTCGATCCCCTTCGCGGAAAATCAGTTCGCGTTCTTCAAAATGGTGGCTCTCGATTAAAGGCAGGAGCTTTTCCAGCATTTCATCGGTGAGCGCCTCCAGGATCTGGATGGATCGGAGCGATTCCTTGGTGAGCATCTGTTATTCCTTGTCCTCGGGTCCCGGCTGCCCCGTTTTTCCGTTTCCGGTTAAAACAGGTAGATCTTCAGGCATAGCAGCACAATCAGCAGGACGGCCAAAACCGGCGCGACGCCGACTGGCAACAATCCCGTCTTTAATATGATATCAGCTTTTTGGGTTTGCGTCAAATCGGGTTCCGGAAGTCGCCCTGACGGCGGCTTGCCCGCAGACAACCGGGAGAAAGCGGAAACCACAAACGCCGGTAGCTCGCCGAAGAACCGTTTGAACACCGCCGGCGCCTGCCGGGTGAAAAACCCCTCGCAAATCCGGTTGAGACCGTTTAACGCGGTATCCGCAGCGGATGCGATCGCCCGGGCGCCCTTGCGGTAGAACCAGTCCGTGTCCAGGTTGATGGCCCGAAGTTCGGCAGGGTATTTGCCGGATAAAATCAGCAGGCAGAATGCCAGCGCCCCGAACATGAGCAGTTGCAATTGTCCGACCACGTGTGCACCGGTATAGGGCGCATAATCGGCGGCATACGGCAGAAGCGCATACAGCAGGTCAAACCGGATGCCCAGAAATATGCACAGAAATGCCGCCCCGAACATGGCCGCCAGCATATTCCAGGGGGGCTCCTTTGCCCGGATACCCGAGTCATGGCCGAAAAACATGAAATACGGTACCTTGATGTCGGCAAGGGGAAATGCGCCCGCAGCGGCAAATTGCAGCACCAGCCACACGATGGCCATTTTGTGGTGAGCCGCGGCGCTGATAATCATGGATTTGCTGACAAATCCGGAAAACAGGGGGAAAGCCGAGATCGAGGCCGCCCCCACGATGCAGAACAGGGCCGTGACCGGCATGGTCTTGTACAGCCCGCCCAGGTCCGTGCACCGGATTTTTCCCGTGACATGCAGTACTGCCCCGGCGGACATGAACAGCAGTGCCTTGTAGAGAATGTGGCAGAAGGCGTGGGCCACGGTGCCGTTGATCGCCAGCGCGGTGCCGATACCCACGCCGCAGATCATGAAGCCCACCTGGTTGATCAGGCTGTAGGCCAGCACGCGCCGGATGTCGTTTTCCAGCACCACGTAAAAAATCGGAAGGACTGTCATGATGGCCCCCAGGTAAATGAGCACCTCGGTGCCGGCAAACATGCGCGCCATTACGTAAACCGCGCTCTTGGTGGTAAATGCGCTCAAGAATACCGCGCCTGTGACCGTGGCCTCCGGGTAGGCATCTGCGAGCCACGGGTGCAGCGGCGGGATGGCGGCGTTGACCGCCACCCCGATAAAGATGAGAATGCCGTCTGCGCCCGAGAGCTGCATCACGGAAAAAGCCGCGGTCCCGGTATTCTGCACATAAAGGACAATGCCGGCCAGCAGGCACAGGCCGCCGAATATGTGTACCATGATATACCGGAAGGCCGCAGCCCGGGAGGCGGGCGTGCGTCGGGCCAGGATCAGAAATGTGGAGGCCACTGCCATGATTTCCCAGAACACATAGAGCGAAAACACGTCACCTGCCAGCGTGACCCCCAGTGCGCCGCCGGCATAGATAAACCCGGCGGTATGCTGCACATCATCCCGGACTTTCAGCGCAAAAATCACAGAGAGCAGGGAAATCAGGATAAAGATGATTGCAAATATCCGGCTCAGCCGGTCGAGCCGCCCCATGATCAGCTCGTAGTCCAGAAATTGCACGGTCCAGTGCTGCCCCAGCGGCGTGTAGATCAGGGTCAGAAATGCGAGCACCGGCAAAAGCATCATATACGCGGATTTGACCCTGCCGCTTAAAACCGGAATCAAAAGTGCGCCCAGGATGAAAATCAATCCTGGCGGAATATGTAGATTTAAAATTTCAAGATGCATCAGCAGGTTCACCCCGGTGTTTTCGGTGATGGTTTCCGCTTTTTTTTATTTTTTCCTGTGGTAGTAGTCCTCGCTGCGCTTGACCAGGCGCCTTAACAGTTTGGCGGCATAGATGAACAGCACACAGGAAATAAATCCGTATGCCGCAAAAAAGTTCGGATATGCCTCCCAGCCGAAGGCTGCGTGCTTGTGAATGAAAAAATCCGCGATCAGCAGGATTCCCAGGCTGATGTAAAAACAAACCAGCAGGATCCGCACGTTTCTGGGTTTGTCAAAAATGGTCAGTTCTTTTTTCATTGAGGCCTCGTTTTTCCTATATGCTGGCGATAAACACGTATGCCAGGTATGCCAAAGCCACTGCCACCGCCGCGTAAAGGGCCGCAGGATATCCTTTTACCGGTTGGTGTGTCAGTTCTGTTTTTTCTTTTTCCGCTGTGTTCATTGCCTGTTTAACCCCCGAGTATCCGGCTGACCGCCAGTTGCGAGAGATCGAAAAACGGCTGTGGATAGAAAAAAAGTATAACCGAGATCGCAGCCGTTGCAACCGGCGGGGCCAGGCACCAGCCGGATGCTTCCTTGATTCGGTGTTCAAACATGGTCTCATCCGCGCTGCAGAAAAAGGCCCGGTATACAATCGGCAGAAAATAAGCCGCATTTAAAAGGGAACTTGCCAGCAGCACTGCGAGCATCAGGAATTGTCCGGCCTCGATGGTGCCGATGGCCAGGTACCATTTGCTGATAAAGCCGCCGCAGGGCGGCAGGCCGATTACCGAGAGTGCGCCGATAAAAAACGCGGCCATGGTCACCGGCATTTGCCTGCCGAGGCCCTTCATTTCCGAGATGTTTTTGACACCCGCGGCCACCATGATAGCGCCTGCGCAGAAAAAAAGCGTGATCTTGCCGAATGCATGCATGGCAATGTGGAGCATTCCCCCGGCCATCCCGGACTGGGTCAGCAGTGCGGCGCCCAGGATGATATAGGAGAGCTGGCCGATGGTGGAAAAGGCCAGCCGGCGTTTGAGGTTGTCCTGGGACAGGGCGATAAGCGAGGACCCCAGGATGGTGACCGCGGCGATGATACACAAAAGCGTGTCAAACCCAAGGTTCAGCAGCATCCCGGGCCCGAATATCTCTGTAATGACCCGGAATACGCTGAAAGCCCCGACCTTGACCACAGCCACGGCATGCAGCAGCGCGCTCACAGGGGTGGGCGCCACCATGGCCGCGGGCAGCCAGGCATGCACCGGCATGATCCCGGCCTTGGAAAAACCGAACACCAGCATGAGCAAAAGTGCGGCTGCCGGCAGTGCGCCGATGCTGCCGGCCAGGATGCCGCCTGCGGCAAAATCGAGATTGCCGGCAATTAGGTAGATCGTGATCATGGCCGGCAGCACCAGGCCGATGGAGCCGCCCATGATGTAAAACAGGTACTTGCGCCCGGAACTTCTGGCTTCCCGGTCCTGGTGGTGGGTGACCAGGGGATAGGTGGAAAGCGAGAGCATCTCGTAGAAGATATACAGGGTCAGCAGGTTGGCGGAAAACGCCACGCCGATGGTGGCGCTCAGGGCTGCGGCAAAAAAGCAGAAGTAACGGGTCTGGCTGTGTTCATCCAGGCCGCGCATGTATCCGATGGAATAAGCAGAGGTGATAATCCACAAAAACGAGGATACCAGGGCAAACAGCAGGCCGAATGCATCGACTTTCAGCTTGAAGGCAACACCGGCAAACAGGGGCGTAATGGTGAATTCCAGGGTGTGGCCGGCCAGAATCGCCGGCACCATGGAGGCGATGATGCCGAATTTGATCAGCGCGGCGGCAAAGGTCCAGGTTTCCCGCACGTTGGGCCTGCGGGCGGAAATCAGGACGAAAATCACCGCCAGGGAAACCAGTACAGCGATCAACGGTTTTGCGGATACAACGGCGATCATAGGCCACCCATTGTTGCAGCCGAAATTGCGGGTTTAACAATCCAGGTCACAAGCGTATTTGCGTAAAAACCCATGACGATCAGCAGGCCGGCTGTAACCAGCAGCGGCACCAGCATGTCCAGGGGGGCCTCCCGGACGGTCTGCACGTTTTCGTGATGATGGCTGTCAAACGGCTTGAAATAGCCGATTTCAATCACCCTGAAAAAAAGGAGCACATTGACCAGGCTGCTGACAATCAGGGCGGCCACAAAGGCATATTGCCCGCCTTCCATGCCGCCGGAAATCAGGTACCATTTGCTGAAAAACCCGCAGGTGGGCGGCACCCCGATAATGGAAAGCGCCCCTGCCACAAAGGCGATCATGGAAAAGGGCATTTTTGTAAACACGCCCTGCAGGGAGCTGAATGCATCACTCTGGATCCGGGAAATCATGGCCCCGGCTGCCAGAAACAGGCACAGGGTCATCACGGCATCGTTTAAAATGTGAAGCACGGCACCAATCATGCCCGCAGCGTTGCCCAGCCAGAATCCGCCCACCATGTAGCCCACTTCCACAACGATGATATAGGCCAGCATCCGCTTTAAACGCTCCTGTTTCCAGGCCAGCACCGAGCCGGCGAGTATGGCGATTACCGCCATCCAGACAATGAAACGGTCAATGCCCATTTGGCCAAACGCGAAGTCGGGCTGATAGACAAAAAGGATAATGCGGATCATGACATAGATCATGACCTTGGTGGTCAGCGGGGCAATCAGGCTTGCAGCCGAATTGGGGGCGTAGGTGTAGGCGTTGGGCAGCCAGGTGTGGAGCGGAAACAGGGCCATTTTCATGAAAAGGCCGATCAGGCACAGAATAAAAGAAACCCGGATGACGCCGGTTTGTTCTATCGTTGGCAGAATGGCGGCGATATCGGCCATATTCAGCGAACCAGTGGCAATGTAGAGATATCCCGCGCCGAAAAGATACAGGCTGGCCCCGATCGTGCCGATAAACAGGTAGCTCAGGCTGGATATTGCCGCCCGGCCGCTGCCCATGCCCAGCAAGGCGTAACCCGACAGCGAGGCGATTTCCAAAAGTACGTAAAGGTTGAAAATGTCGCCTGTGATGACAATGCCCATCAGACCGGTGACAAACAGGAGATACAGGGCGTAGAATGCCCCCTGGCGGTTTTCAAACTCCCGGGCCGCAGTGCTCCGGGTTGCAATGAGGTTGATAAGGGCCACCGTGGCAATCAGGATCAGCACGACCGCGTTTAAGTGATCAATATGCCATGAAATCCCCCAGGGCGGGGCCCAGCCGGCCATCCGGTAAGTGATAACCCCCTGGTTGATGACCCTTCCCATCACCAGGATCGTGGAAATCCAGGCGGCAAGCATCGCGCATAAAGCCGCGGCAAAGCAGAGCGTTTGCCGGATCCAGGCGGCAAGGCTGACCACAAGGGATGCCAGCAGCGGTACAACGATTATCAGGGCCGGAATCTGGGAAGTCATTTATGGTTCAGCTGCTCGGTTTTGATTTTGTTGAGAATTTCATCCTCCTCCAGGCTGTCATAGTTCCAGTAGACCCGGACGGCCAGGGCCAGGGCCACGCCCAGGGTGGCCACGGACACCACGATTGCGGTGAGCATCAGCACGTGGGGCAGGGGATTCATGTAGTCAGCGACCCGGATGCCATGGCCGTGGCCGCCGTGGCCGTGGGCAATAATCGGTATGGAAGCCCCGTATTTGGTGGAAGTCGAAACATAGAACAGGATAATTGCGGTCTGAAAGATATTCATCCCGATAATTTTCTTGATCAGGTTGGTTTTGGCAATCATGGCATACAGGCCGATTCCAATTAACAGGATCACGCCCCAGTAATTGAACCGGGCCAGCAAAACCGCTGCCACTTCTTCCATGTCCGCTCCTTGTTTTCGGGACCTATAATCCTTCCTCGTGCCTGCCTGCAGACGCCAGGTTGTAGTAAATCCATATCATAACGGCTGATACTGCAAGGCCTACGCCAATTTCCACTCCCAGGATGCCGTGTGATCTTGCCATGACCGGTCCGAAGGCAAAGAGTTTGGATAATGCGCTGTAATCCAGAAAGCTTGCGCCCAGCAGCATACATAAAGCGCCGATGCCGGCATAGATAAGTACGCCTGTGGCTGACATCAGGCCGCTTATGCGCTCGGATACCCGCCGGGCAGCAGAGCGCAGGTCGTTGGCAATGGCCATCAGGATAATGGTGGCGCCGAAAATCACGCCGCCCTGAAACCCGCCGCCGGGCGAGTGGTGCCCGTGGGCGATGACATACAGGGCAAAAAGCTGCAGAAACGGGATCACAAGGCAGGTGGCCTTTTGAATGACCAGGTCATAGGGCACCCACCGAGAGTCGATCCGCACAAATTCTTCTGAATCCGCGGGTTCCTTGCCCCCATGTTCAATGATCAGTGTGATGCCGGTGTCTACGTGCCTGTATAATTTGTATTGCGGTTGGCGGGGCTTAAAACGGCGCAGCAGGAAAAAGCAAGCCAGTCCCGCAATCAAAACCACCGCGGTTTCAAAAAGGGTGTCGTAACCGCGGTAGTCGGCCAGCACTGCGGTAACAAGGTTGGGCACGGCTGTGTCGTCTACGGCATTTTCAATGTAGTAGTCCGATACATGGGTGCTGGCCGGAGAGTCCGGATCTCCCCAGGCCGGAAAGCCCATGGTGCTGTATATGAGCACTGCGCACAGCAGTGCCACGGATGTCAGGCCGATGGATTTCAATCTTTACTGCTCCTGGATGTTCTAAATACTGCAGCAACAAAAAACACCGTGCTTACCCCGGCGCCCACGGAGGCTTCGGTGAAGGCCACGTCTACTGCCCCCATGACTGCCCAGAGCAGGCACATCATGAAGCTGTAGGCCCCGAAGAGAATCGAGGCGCCCAGCAGGTCGCGCACGGAAATCGCGGCAATGCCGCAGATAATGACCAGTGCCAGGATAATGATGTCAAACTGCCAGATCATTTCTTCTCCTCCCGGCCCCGGGTCCACGGCCAAAGCCCGGCCCGCATGCCGGCATCTGCAATTGCATGTGTTGCCGTTGGACTGGTGATGAAAATAAATACCACAATGAGCATGATTTTTAATGCCGTGAGCACAGCGCTGATACTGAAATCTGAGAGCACATACACGGCCATGCCGCTTAAGGTCATAAAAAGTCCCATGGTGTCGAGTTTGCCCGCCGGATGCAGGCGGGCGTAAAAATCCGGGAAACGGAGAATGCCCACAGATCCGCCGGCAAAAAAAATCAGGCCGGAAATCAGCAGTATTGTCGAAATTATGGTCATGGCATATCTCCGGAGAAAAACTTTCCGGTACGTGCGGCGGCCCGGGCGGGCAGGCCCGGCGCCGGGTTGACCGGTGTGCGGCTATTCGTTTGTGGGTTCCTCATACAGGCCTTTTCGTTTCTGAAAGTAGCGCGAGGTCGCAAGCACGGCAATAAAGTTCAGTGTTGCATAGGCAAGGGCAATATCCACAAACATCTCGACCTGGTGGTAGAGCAGGCCGATTAATACGAGCAGCGCCGTGGTTTTGCTGCCAATGGCGTTAACACCGATGATCCGGTCGAGCACTGTCGGGCCGAAGACCGCCCGGTAAAGCGGCAGCAGCATCAGCACGCACAAAAAAATGCCTGCGTAGAAAAATACCTGTTCCATCATCGGTTATTCGAAAATCTGTTCCACTTTTTGTTCCATCCTGCCGGGCAGCGCCTCGGCGGATTTTCCATCAATGGCGTGCACCGTATACTTGCCGAGCACCGATACATGTACGGTCACCGTGCCCGGTGTCAGGGTGATGGAGTTGGCGAATATGAGCAGGGCCATGTTGCCCTTGACTCTGCTTTGAAAGGTAATTATCTGCGGATCGATGCGTTCGTGCATCCGCGGGTGAAAGGTGAGATACAGGATATTGAGGTTTGCTTGAAAGACCTTGTATAGCAGCCAGGGAAGGTAAAGAATGAAGCGGGCAGACATTTTCGGGAGCTGTCGGAATTCGTGTACGGGGAATAAAATGTCTGCCGAGATGGTTGACACAATGCAGCTGGCAATGACTCCCAGGAGCAGGTGAAACAGGTCGAAACGGCCCGAGAGTACGATCCAGGTGGCAAAACAGACCAGGAAGGTAAGCACTCGGGCGCCGGGGCGGGCCCTGGGCAGGCGTGCCCGGTGCTTTGTGGTTTTTTTGCTTTCACCGGGTTTGTTGTCTGAAAAGGCATTCACCGGGGGCGCCATTGTTTTATAAACGCTCCTGTTGTCTGTTGCCGGAAAGAAAAACGGATAAGTTCGCTTTTCCCCAACCTATCGGATACCCATGTCCGGGTCAATCAGTTTTTGGCTTTTCCGGGGCCCCTACAGGCGCTGGATGAGATAGATATATGCCGGCAGGCGGCAAAGCGTTTTCAATTCGTTAAATTTTGTGAGCAGCCGGTTTTTATCGCCGATGTTTTCCAGGGGTGAGAGGTAAGCCGCCCCTTTCGGGCAGAAGCGGTCCAGCCGGTTGCGGGTCAGTCCGATAATCGAGGACAGATGCGTTTCGGGCAGGTCCTCGCCGATGACAAAGTTGGCCGTGATCTCGATATTCGGGTACTGCCGGTTGACCGCCAGCATCCGGGCAAAGGCTTCTTCCACCTTTGCGGGGCTCAGGGGTTTGCGCAGCATCGACAGGGTCGGGCCGTCGCCGGATTCCAGTCCCAGGTTGATGTAGGTGGTAAAGGGAAGGCTGTTTAATTCGTCAAAAAGCGCGTCATCCGCGCGCAGTACGGAGTCCGCACTGCCGAAGAGAAATATCCTGGGCCCCTTCATTGTTGATTTGCTGATTTCCAGGATTTCCCAGGCCTTTTCCGCGGCAAACATCAGCGTTTCCCGCCCGGCGTTAAGGGCATCATGCTGGCCCAGAAAGACCGCGTTGTAGTTGACAAGATCCCGGTCGTAGAATTGTTTCAATGCCGTGAGCTGATCGATCACGGATTGCCGGGAGCGGATTGAAAAACCCCGCCCGGTTTTTACGCGGCAGAAACCGCAGTTGTAAAGGCAACCGTCCGCCACTGTCACGGGAATGATGTCATATTCCACGTGCCGGGCGTCCGGGGGCAGCACGGAGACCATTCCGCCGATGATTTCATGAAGCCGGCGTCCCCGGGATTCCAGTGTTTCCGGTGTCATTTGCCGGATGCGCCGGATAAATTCGGCCTGAGCCCTGTCAAGCCCGGTAAGGTCAAGTGCGTCGATTTGCCGGTAGAGTCGGTCCAATGCGGCAAAGGCATCCCTGACCTCGGGTCTTTGGAATGCATCACCGCCGAAAAGCGTGTTGGTCTGGTAGGGCAAACACGGGATATAGTATTCCCCGGTGTAGTTGTACGCCCCGGAATAGCCGCCTGCGGAAAAGTACTGCCAGTCGTTACCCGCGGTTCGCTTCAGCCATTCCGAAGAGGTCAGCCAGTCGCCGCTGCGGCCCTGGATGGTCTTGATCTCCCCGTTACGGTTGAACTGGAAAATATAGTCCCGGGTGCGGATCTGGCCGTAACAGCCGTAGCGCAGGGGATAGCTGATCTTGGTATATTCCGTGGCCCCCTGCTTTTCGGCGATGATCTCCGGGGCAATCTCGCTGATATGGGGGCGGTTTTTTGTCATTGGAAAAGCCTTTTGCGCTAACGTGTCGTCTGCAAATCCTAGCAGGTCAGGTGGAATCCGGCCGCCACGTGCCGGTTTTCCTCGCGGAGCCGATTGAATTCGGCCACGGCCTCGGCCGTGGGTCTGGCAATCAGGCGGATGCCTTCTTTCTCAAGTTCCTCGGCCAGTCCGGTCTCCGGGGCCATCTGGCCGGGGCTGCCCTTGCCGAGCACAATGATCTCGGGCCCGGTTTCCAGGAGGTCGGATACATCCTCCCGGCGTACCAGGTGCCCGTTTTTTCGCCACCAGTCGGGTTTTACCGAGTTGTTTACGATTTTGACATCATTGCGGTATGTCCGGCCGTTAATGCGGATGCTGCCGAAGCGGTAGTCCTCGATTCGCATACCTCTGCCTCCCTTGTTTGCCAGCGGTGGTGTTTCGTGCTGACGGCTTAAGAAGGCTCGCTGGTGTCAATGCCTGCAAATCGGACGGTCAGATTGACGTTGATATTCAGCCCGCCCTGGTCGGAAATCTCCTCGATCAGTCTGGCGATAAGAACCTGCAGCGTTTGATCCGGGCTCCCGATTTCAGCCGTGGACCTGAAACCCTGGGTGTGGCGCGCTTCAGATGCCGAAGCATTTGCAGGCTTTCGACCGCGTTTGGTGGGTTGCTTGATTGTTCGGTTTTTCAGGCGCGAGGACTTGATATGTTTTTTCAGTTCCGGATGGTCGGCAATGAGTTGCTCCAGTGTATGGCGATTCTTGCCGGTTTTCCGGGTCAGGTCGTAGAGCGCCTCTGCCGGCAGGTTTACTGCATCCGGCACCAGGCTGTAGGTATATCCCTTGTGCGTCTTTTTTTTCTGAATGAAAAAGCCCAGATCGCATTTCTCGCTGTTGCTCAATTTGGCCAGAATGCTGGCAATATCCTGGATCTTGATGTTTTTGCCGGAGTCTTCGGCAACTTTCCGGGTAATTTCCGGGGAGCGCAGTTCCTGACCGGTGTACAGCGCGTCAATGATGAATTCGCTGTTGGTTTTTTTCTCCCGTTCCATGGGTCTATCCTTTGTATTTAAATGGGTTGCGGCATTGCCCGCCTTGGTTAAAAAAATAAAAAAACGAACATCGTTCGTTTGTCATACTTTTTCGTTCTACTTTATAGATAATACAACAAACGAAATTGTCAAGCAATTCTGTTTTTATTTACAAACATTTACCCGTGGTCCCTCGTAGATTTGTTATGGCAGCTTTTTTCGATTTCCCGGGCTTTTTAATCGAGTCGTAAAAGCGAACAATCGCTCGTTTTCCCCTTGACAGGCCTTTGACCGCCGGAGTATGAACAAAACAAGCATTTGTGTGCCAAAGGGATAGTTAAAAACATGACCCGATTGCGTCGCCTGCGAGGAATTGCCGATGAATCCACTAGACCGGTTTAAGTCCGTCTGGAACGACCCGAATGATTACGCAAGAAAGCGCAAGCAGCAGACCGGCCGGAAAATCCTCGGCTACTTCTGTTCGTATGCACCCGAGGAATTGATCCATGCCGCAGGCCTTTGGCCGTTTCGCCTGCTGGGCACAAGGGGGGAGGTGCGGATGGCGGACACGCATCTTCAGTCTTATTGCTGTTCCCTGGTGCGGGGCGGTCTGGAATCGGCGTTAAACGGCAGCCTGGATTTCCTGGACGGCGCGGTCTTCCCCCACACCTGTGATTCCATACAGCGGCTTTCAGACATCTGGCGATTGAATGCCGGTTTTGCCCATCATTTTGACGCGGTGTTGCCGGTCCGGCTCGATTCCCCGAGCGCCCGGCAGTACATGATCGACGTGTTAAGCCAGTTCCGGCAGGAGCTGGCCGGCGCCTTTGGCACGGAAGTATCCGATGATGCGGTCTGGCAGGCCATCGGCGATTACAACCGGATCCGGGAGAAGCTCGGAATCCTTTATGAGCTGCGCAGCCGCGCCCCGGGACTGTTTGATCCATCCACGGTCCACCGGATCATGACCGCGGCCATGGTCATGGAACGCGGGGAATTTTTGGAGCAGATCACCGCGTTTGTCGAGGGCGTGGATCCGGATGCCGCAGGCCGGGGGGATACGGGGCGCAAGCGGGTGGTGCTCTCCGGGGGCATCTGCACCCATCCGGATATATATGAGCTGCTGGCAAGGGCCGGGGCGGACGTGGTCTGGGATGATTTGTGCACCGGGGCCCGGTATTTCGAGGGACGCATTGCCGAAGACGGCCCCGATCCGATCGAGGCCCTGGCTGACCGGTACATGGAGCGCACCGTGTGCCCGGCCAAGCATCGGGATACCACGGCCCGGGCCCGGGCGCTGGTGGATATGGTCGGCC
Organism: Desulfobacterales bacterium; assembly: GCA_046537995.1. Classification (GTDB taxonomy): domain Bacteria; phylum Desulfobacterota; class Desulfobacteria; order Desulfobacterales; family Desulfosalsimonadaceae; genus Desulfosalsimonas. The sequence goes on along the minus strand of JBKHJS010000016.1, from coordinate 4,808 downwards.
GGCAGCAGGCCGGGGGCGTGATTTTTCTTCTGCTTAAGTTCTGTGATCCCCACGCTTTTGACTATCCGTATCTTAAGAGATTCCTGGATGAAGCGGGGATCCCGAGCTTGCTGCTGGAAATCGAGGATCAGCCGCCGCCCGAAGGCCAGTTGATGACCCGTTTTGAAACTTTCGTGGATATGCTGTCGGATTGAAAGACCTGAGAACCGCTCTTCAGGCGAAACCTTGAGCGCGTGACATACCGGAGGCCGACTCATGGCGGAAAACGAAAAAAAACATGATCCCGAAAAGGAAAAGCGCAAGATCCAGGCGGTTTCCCGGATGAAGGAGATCATGACCGACTATTACATCGAGGCCAAGGGCGCCCGGGAAAACGGGCGGAAAGTGGCCTGGATCACCAGCGGCGGACCGGTGGAGCCCCTGATTGCCATGGATGTTATTCCGGTGTACCCGGAAAATCACGGCGCCATGATCGGAGCATCCAAAATGGGGGCACAGCTCTGCGAGCAGGCCGAGGAGATGGGATATTCCCGGGATCTGTGTTCATACGCCCGGGCCGATATCGGCGATGCGGTGGCCAAGACCGGCCCCATCGGCGGCCTTCCGGAGCCCGACATGCTGGTTTGCTGCAATAATATCTGCGGCACCGTGCTCAAGTGGTACGAGACCGCCGCCCGGTTTTTCAACGTGCCCCTTTTTATCCTGGACACACCGTTTATCCACCGGGAATTTACGGACTCGGCACGAAAATACGTGCTTGCCCAGATCTACGAATATATTTCTTTTCTGGAAACCCACTGCGGCAGAAAAATGGATTATGAGCGCATGGAGGAAGTGGGCCGGCTTTCGGTGGAAGCAACACAGCTCTGGCAATCGGTTCTCGATACCTGCGCGCACAAGCCGGCACCCATGACCGCGTTTGACGCCTTTTTTCATCTGGCCCTGATCGTTACCCTCCGGGGCACCCAGGTGACCGTGGACTACTACCGGCAACTGCTCGACGAGTTAAATGATCGGATCGCCCGCGGCATTGCCATGGTCCCCAATGAAAAATACCGGCTGCTCTGGGACAATCTCCCGGTCTGGTACCGCACCCGGTGGCTTTCGGAAAAGTTTGCCGGACATGATGCCGCACTGGTGGCAGATACCTATACTTCGGCCTGGAGCGGGATGCTGCCGGAAATCAACGGGCAGACCTTTCTGGAGGCCATGAGCGAGACCTACACCAAGGTTTACATCAATATTTCCATTGACCGGATGTTTGACATCGTGGCCGGCATGATCCGGAAATACGATGTGGACGGCATGGTGATGCACTCCAACCGGAGTTGCAAGCCCTATTCGCTGGGACAATATGATCTCCGCCAGATGATCATGGACAAACTCGGCGTGCCCACCCTGATCATCGAGGCCGACATGGTCGATGAGCGCAGTTTTTCGGAAAGCCAGATTGACACCCGGATCGATGCGTTTATGGAGACGCTCAAGGCATGATGGCACCGTAAAAAGCTGTTTATCCCGCAGCCGCGGTATTTTTGCAACAAAGGAAATCGGTAACCGCCTTGGCTGATCGGCGGTGCGAAAAAGGAGTTTCCTCGCTCCAGGAGCCTCCTGGCGCCTCAAATTCCGCTCGGAAACCCGCTTTTCCGCACCGCCGCCAGGGTAACAAAGTGGAATTTCGTTAAAGCGCAGGGCTTCCTTCCTGTAAAAACATCAGGCGATGTAAGAAGCTTTTTACGGCGCCATCTGAAATTAGACTTTTTACCAGAGCATTAAGATATGATTACCGCAGGCATCGACATCGGGTCCATTACCGCCAAGGCGGCCTTGATTGAAAACAATCGGCTTTTGGGCACCCGGCTGCAGTTTACCGGCTACAATGCGCAGAAGGCCGGCAAAGCAGTGCTCGAAGACCTGATTGCACAAACCGGCGTGCAGAAAGAGCAGATTGCCCTGGTCGTTTCCACGGGATACGGCAGAAACAGCGTGGATTTCGCGGACAAGGCCATTACCGAGATTACCTGTCATGGTGCCGGCGCCCATTTTATTGACCCGGAGACGCGTTTTGTCATTGACGTGGGCGGGCAGGACAGCAAGGTGATCAAGATCGACGCCGCCGGCAAGGTGCTTGATTTTGCCATGAATGACAAGTGTGCCGCTGGCACGGGCCGGTTTCTGGAGGTCATGGCCCGCGCCATGGAAGCCGACCTGGACGATTTCGGCGAAATTTCGGCAAAGGCGGATAATCCCGCCAGCATCAGCAGCATCTGCACGGTGTTTGCCGAATCCGAGGTTATTTCCCTGATTTCCAAGGGAGAGACCCGCGAGAACATGATCGCGGGAATCCACGAATCGGTGGCCTCCCGGATCTCTGCCATGGCCCGGCGGGTGGGCGTTACCGAGCCCGTCACGATGACAGGCGGCGTGGCCAGAAATTCGGGCGTGGTCCGGGCACTGGAAAAAAAACTGGGCGTTGAAATCCGGGTTTCTGCCCACGCCCAGTTAAACGGTGCCATCGGAGCGGCCCTGCTTGCCGCGCGCATGCAACAGGCGGCCTGAGCGCTGTCCCCTGGCCGTTTCCTGAATTTTTCCGTAAAGACAACAACGCGCTGGACATTTTTTATCCTGATTTTGCGATAATCCGGGTGGCCCGGCGCCGGATGCGTCGCCGGTATGTTCCGAAAATGCCGGGTCCGGGCTGCATGCCCGGTGCTGAGCATCAACCGGAGTGTAAAAAAGGAATCCAGGGTAATGCCGGCCGCCGTTTTCGCCCTCGGGCAAACATCATATCAAGGATAAGGAACGGGTTATGAGTAAAAAAATTATGGTCATTGACGACGATCCTGCAGTGGTGGATTATCTGACAACCCTTTTTGAAGACAACGGCTATGAAACCTGCTCGGCCAGGGATGCCCTCGAGGGTATCGATGTCGCCAAGCAGGAAAAGCCGGACCTGATCACCCTGGACCTGGAGATGCCCGGTGAGTGGGGCCCCCGGTTTTACCGGAAGCTGACCGAGGATCAGGCGCTCAAAAATATCCCGGTGGTGGTTATCAGCGGCCTGTCCGGCCATCAGTACGCCATTAACAAGGCTGTGGCCAGCATTTCCAAGCCCTTTGACCGCGATGAACTGCTGCAGGTCGTCAAAGAAAACATTCTTTAGCGGAATTCGCATTTTTGCTTGAGTTTCAGCAAATCCAGCATCTGCCGGGTATTCCGGGTCAAATGCCAGCGGCCGTTTTCAAAAACCCCGTAATCCGCACCGCCCATGGCAGAGGCAAACCGGGTGGAATTTGCGTAAAAAAGCCAGCTTTCCACCCACATGCGCTCCAGGCTTTCGTCAAATGGGCTGCCGCCTGCTGCCGGGCCGGATTCAATTCCGGCGTCCCACGCCTTTTGCAGGATTTCCGTGGCGGTACGGGTTTGGGCGTTTGTGCTGTCAATGGTGTGTTCCAGGCGCCGGAAATGGCCCGAAACCCAACTGCTGCTGTGGCATCCCAGGCATACCTGCTGCATGGTCCGGTTTCGTTCTTCCCGGGTCTTTTCAGATATGAGAAATTTTTCGGCCGGCGTGCCGTCAAGGGCCGTGGGCAGGGGAAGGCCGTTTTTGTTCCGGATGACGCTTGTATCCGCGGATTCGGGATGGGCATGGGCGTAAGGCAGCCCGAATATGCGCCAGCCCAGGCGGTCGTTCATCCGGTGGGTCCTTTCAGCTACGACCTGACCGCCGGGTTTGCTCAGCAGGCTCATGTGGCAGGTCGCACAGGTGGGTGCTTCCATGTCCGTGCCCACGGTCCAGGGAACCGCTGAAAAATCCCATTGATCCGAGTTTTTCATGGCGCCGTATATGTTGCCGTGCTTGCTTACCTTGTAGACCTTGTAGGCGGGCACATCTGGGCCTTTGTGGCACTGGGAGCAGGTGTCGGGCTTTCTGGCGGTTTCAATGGAAAACCGGTGCCGGGTGTGGCAGGCTGCGCAGTTTCCCTTGCTGCCGTCCGGATTGATCCGGCCCACGCCCTGGTTGGGCCATCCGGAAATTTCCGGCATTTCCATGGGGCCCATGGCCGTGTCCTGCTTTTCAATCTTTTTCACCTTGAGTTTTGTGCCGTGGCAAAACAGGCAGGCATCCGCGTTGGTTTCCGCATCCGGTGCCTTCTGGGTCAGCTCCTTGTCGGTGAATTTCATGGGACCGCTTGCGGCCGTGATCAATGCGTCATACAGGGTGTTGTCCATGAGATTGCCGTATGCCTCGGCCATCAGGTTTTGGGAAAACTGCTGTCTTTCGACGGGATGGCAGGCAGCGCAGTCTTCAGGGGTGACCACCGTGTGCACCTGCCTGCCGCCGTGAGAAAACGTGTCCTCGTGCTGTTCCGGGTCCAGGGTGTGGCACTCGGCGCATCCCACCACCGCGTTTGCCAGGTCTTCCGGGATGCTGTCAAAAGACACCCGCATTTGGCGCGCGGGTTTTTCCGATGCCGCGGCCGGCGTGATTTTCGCCATGCGGCTGTTTTTCCAGTCCGAGACGATGCCGGGGGTAACGGTTTCATGACATCCCAGGCAGGCCCGGGTATGTGCGCTGATATTCTCCGATTCCTGCGCCCCGGCCGGCTGCGGCAAAAAAATCCACAACACCGCCCAGATTCCGGCCAGCACATACATTGCCCGCCTGCTTCCGCCCATGGCAAACCTCCTTTTGGCAAGGTTATTGGATTGGAAGGGATATTTTAAGTGATGTTGCGGAATTTATCAAGTCCGGGCGTATAATCCGCCATAAATTTGAAACACGAAATACAGGTCGAACTTGCTGG
>JBKHJS010000102.1:0-8414 GCA_046537995.1 Desulfobacterales bacterium | reverse complement strand
CCCGTCACTTGAAGGATTCGGGCCTTTGAAAGGGTTTATCTCGGAAACTCCTGATTGAAAAAATACGGCAAAAGCCACCAGGTGGATGCGGTTGGCCAATGCGTTGAAAAACTTCACAGCCACGGCATTGGAATCCATGGAATGTTCGTGGTGGATACGGATGACACACCGGATACGGCCATGCGCATCGTGGATTATGCCATTGAAACCGACATAGACACGATCCAGATTTTTTCATTAACGCCGTTTCCGGGTACAAGAGCGTTTGAGGAAAACAAGGACCGCATTCTGCACCGGCGCTGGAATTATTATGACGGCATGCATGTAGTGGTTGAACCCCGGCATACCTCCGCCGATGAAATGCAAAGGGCGATAATCGACCAGATGAAGCGGTTTTACAGCCTGAAAAGAGGCTTGACTGCATACCGCCCCCACCGGGGCTGGCGCATGAAATACCGCCTGGGCGGTTATGTTTTATTGAAACGGTGGGAAAAAGAAAACCAGGATTATCTTGACCGGCTGAAATCCGGAGATTGGCAGTAAGCGGGCACAGTGAGGCCCTTTTTTACCGGATTTATCCATTGCCGGTGCCATGAAGATCGGGTATATTGATTCGGGCAAGCTGCTCTCATATTCCGCGGGGAATTGACGGTTCAAGGAAACACGAGGACTTTTGGAAGCCGCCTTAAAGGAGATCGATGTACCGATTCATAAGCATACTTGCCATCATCAACTTGTTTGTGACACCGAATGTCTGCCTCGGGATACAAAAGGCGGAGATTGTCGTGGTTGTCAAATCCGAATCAAAGCTTCTTTTAAGAAAAGACGGCAAGGTCATAAAGGAATATCGCGTGGCCCTGGGCGGCAATCCCAGGGGGCATAAGCAGCAGGAAGGCGACGGGCGAACCCCTGAGGGACTATATGTGCTGGACTATAAAAATCCGAACAGCGAGTTTTACAAATCCATCCACATATCCTACCCGAACGCGGATGACAGAAAAACGGCCAGGGAATTGGGCGTCAGCCCCGGCGGGGCGATCATGATCCACGGACAGAAAAACGGTGCCGATCGGCTGTCTACAGAAATTATACAGCTTTTTAACTGGACCGACGGCTGTATTGCCGTGACAAATTCTGCAATGGACGAAATCTGGCAGGCTGTTGACATTAACACGCCCATCCGGATAAAGCCGTAAAACACCTTCCAGCAAACCGCTTTGGGGTGCAGCGCACCGGCAGTTTACCGCATCTTTCTGCCGCGCGGCCGCCTGCGCAATCGGGGCCGCCCTGCCTTGACTTTCGGCATGCGCATTGTTACCTATATACAAATGAGAGCGTATTTCCCATCCATGGCCAGATTCTTTTTTCCGGTCGTGTTGTGTGCCGCACTTTTCCTGTCCGCCTGCGATCAGGATGAAACGATCCGGAAGGTCGATTTAAGCAAGCGCAAGCAGATCCAGACCCAAAGGGAGCTCGATTCCCTGACCTATGCGTGCCTGCCCCAGTACTCCCACAGGGTCTCCTATGCCAGACACCATCGGCTGGTGGCATATCTTTCTGAAAAAACCGAACTGCCCATCCGCCAGATCTTTCCGGACAGCTTTGAACAACACGTGCAGATGGTGGGGCAGGGAAAGATTGACATTTCCTTTTCCAATCCCCTGGTCTACACCCGAATTGCAGACCAATACCAGGCGCGCGCTTTTGCCCGCATCGTGGAAAAAAACGGCACCCCCGAGTTCAGGGGCCGGATTATCTGCCGGGCCGACAATAAGGCCATTGAAAACATCCAGGACTGCAAAAACAAGGACTGGATGGCCGTGGCTCCGACCTCTGCGGCCGGATACCTGTTTGCCCTGGATCACTTTCTCGAGCACGGCATCTCCAGGCAGGACTTCCGGAGCATCAGGTTTGCACACGGCCCCGGCGGCAAGCAGGAAAACGTGGTCCAGGCCGTCTACCTGGGCGAAGCCGATATCGGCTCCATCCGGGAAGGCACCCTGGAACTGGTCAAAGACCGGGTGGACCCGGATGCAATCCGCGTGCTGGACAACACAAAGCGCTTTCCGAGCTGGGTGTATGCCGCCGGAAAGGGCCTGGATCCGGATGCGGCCGAAAAGATCAAGCAGGCCCTGCTGGCGCTGGATGCCGAAAATCCGGAACATCGCGAGATTCTTGAGCTGGCCCACTTCCAGGGCATCATCCCGGCATCAGACCCGGATTTCGATCCGATCCGTGAACTGACCCGCAAGGTCGAGGTGATGCCGCGTGATTAGGAGACTTTTTTCCATACAGCGGATGAAGATCCGGACCAAGTTTCACTTGGGGATTTCCGCCGTGATTGTCTGTCTGGGCCTGATACTGGGCGCAATCGGCACGCATATCGCCGCCACGGAACTGACCAAGGAAAGCAAGGACCGGGGCCGGGTGCTGGCCGCCAGCCTGGCCTACAGGGCTGAAGAACCCCTGCTGGCAAGGAATTTTCTGCGCCTGAAAAACCTGGCCGACGAGATGCGCCAGGCCAACTCGGATCTGGCCTACGCCTTTATCCTGGACCGGGCCGGACGGGTTCTGGTGCACACCTTTGACCAGGGCTTTCCGGTGGCGCTTCTGGATGTATATGACGGGGATCCGCCTGCAAACCGCTCCGGGAACATGCTGCTGCATACGGAAAAGGGCAAGATTTATGATTTTGCCCGGCCCATACGGATCAAGAAAAATCAATTGGGTACGGTCCGCATCGGCATGCACCGGCAGCGGCTCGAGGCGATGATTCAGCGACTGAGCCTCTGGATTTTCGGGCTCACCGGCGGAATCACCATTTTCGCCCTGATCGTGGCCTCCTGGTTTGCCTCGAGATTTACCAACCGCATCCGGACGCTGACCGATTCGGCCAATGAAATGGTCAAAGGCAACCTCAATGTCCAGTCTGCAGCCGGACTCAGGCGGCAGTGCTGGGAAATCAACAACTGCCGCGCCGCCACATGCCCGGCCTACGGCGATACCCGGCGCAGATGCTGGTACATTGCCGGTACGCTGTGCCCGTCATATCATTTGCCCCAGGACGAAGCGGACCTGGACGAAAAAGGCCGGTTCAGTTGCCTGAACTGCCCAGTGTATCAAAAAAATGCCGGAGATGAAATCCAGGAACTGGCCGAGATGTTTGACTACATGGCCATGACCCTGGATGACCGGATCTGCCAGCTCCAGAACACGGAAAAGGAACTGTCCCATCAAAAGGAGGTGCTGCGAACAACCCTGGATGTCACCCCGGACCTGGTGGCCCTGCAGGACGAAAACCTGGTTTACCAGGCGGTCAACGAGGCGTTTTGCGCTTATTTCAAGCTCAGCGAGGCAGATATCCTGGGCAAGACCGATTTTGACATTTTCACCGAATCCCAGGCCGACCAGAACTATCACGAGGACATGCAGATACTGCAGACCGGAAAGCCGCTGTCCAAGGAGATCAGCGTGAGCCACGGGGAAACCGCGATGTGGTTTCACATCCTGAAGGTGCCGGTATATACCGAAGGCCGCATATCCGGGCTGCTGCTCACCGCCCGGGACATCACCGTGATCAAGCAATACCAGGAGCGACTGGTCCAGTCCCAGAAAATGGAGGATCTCGGCCGGATATCCGGGGGCGTGGCCCATGAAATCAATACGCCGCTGGGCATCATACTCGGATATGTCCAGATGCTGATCGAGGACGTCGACAAGGACTCGCAGATGTCCGAGGATCTGCGCATTATCGAGAAGCAGACCAAGATCTGCAGCAATATCGTATCCGACCTTCTGGGCTTTTCCCGGCAGAGCCAGACCACCAAGACCGAGGTGAACATCAACGAGTCCATCCAGGAGGTGATTTCCCTGGTCGAGCACACTTTCGGCCTGAACCGGGTGCAGGTGCTTTCCGACTTTGACCCCAACATCCCGGATATCGACGGGGACAAGGACAAGTTAAAGCAGGTGTGGCTAAATCTCTTAAACAACGCATTTGATGCCATCGAGCAGGACGGATACATCCGGATCACAACCAAACTCTGCGCCCATCGAAGGCGCGTGGCCATTACCGTTACCGATACCGGCCCGGGCATCAAGCAGGAAAACATCAACAGGATCTTTGATCCTTTTTTCTCCACCAAGTCCGTGGGCCGGGGCACCGGCCTGGGGCTGTCGGTCACCTTCGGGATCATCAAGGACCACGGCGGCAGGATCAATGTACTGAGTCCCGCGCCCAAGGAATACCTGCAGGCCGTGGCTGACCGGAACACGGCCCTGGGCCCGGGAACCGTGTTCCTGGTGGAGCTGCCGCTCTGGTATATGAAACTGCCCGAAGAGGAATGCGAGGAACTGGGATTACCCCAGCAGGAGCAGGAAACATGATTCGATCCGGAGGTATATTATGAGCCAAATCATGGTCCTTGACGATGTCGAGGACGCCGGCGCTATGATCAAGCGGATCCTGGAGCGCAAGGGGCATTCCGTGACCGTATTCACGGAAGAACACCAGGCCCTGGAATATGCACAACAGCAGCGCGTGGACCTTGCTATCCTGGATATCAAGCTCAAGAAAATGAGCGGCGTGGCGGTTTTAAAACAGCTCAAGGAGGCTATCCCGGATATTGAAGTGCTGATGCTCACCGGTTATCCCACCCTGGAGACCGCGCGTGAAGCAATGGATTTCGGCGCCCGGGAATATCTGGTCAAGCCGATCGACAAAAACGAGCTTGAACAAAAGGTCCGCAATATTCTGGAGAACCGGAGTTCCGCCTGATGCCGGCAAAGCCCAGAGAATCCGCTGCCGGCCAGCTTCCGCTGACCCGCGGCCAGCAGATCCGCTCGCATATCAAGCACACCCTGGAAAACTGGTTTTTCCGGACCGCATTTCCCGGGCTGCTGATCCGGAAAAAGTATGCTGCTTTCCAGCGGCTCCGGCAGGGAGACAGAAGCGCCCTGGAGCTCATCTCCCGGCTCGAGGAAATCAGGCAGAAACGGCTGGTATGCGATTGCGAGCACATCAGGCACCTTTGCGATCTGCTTGACCTGGAAATCCAGGAACTGCTGGATGCGCTGATCGCCTTTAATCCCGTAAAATACGCCTTACTGCGCAACTACCACCGCAAATACGCCTTTTACGTCAATCTGGCTTTAATGGAAGAACCGCCCGGCACCGCGCCGCCCTATGTCCTTTCCCTGGCATCCGAACTTTCCGAGGACTGGGTCGGGGGCAAGGCAGCCACCCTGTCCGTGCTTCACAGCAGACACGACCTGCCGATTCCGCCCGGCCTGGCGGTCACCACCGGCGCATTTGCCCTGCTGCTGGAAAAAAACCGGCTTCTGCCCGCCATTCAAAAGGAACTGGCCCGGCTCGGTCCGGATAATCATGAAGCCATTCCGGAGGTCAGCCGGATCATCCGGGATTGGATCATGCAGGCCGAAATGCCCAAAGCCCTGGAAACCGAAGTATCAGAGGCCTTAAAACAGCACGCCATGGCTGACATCCCCCTGGCCCTGCGCAGTAGCGCCGTGGGAGAGGACCTGCAGGCCTCATTTGCCGGGCAGTTTGAAAGCCGGTTAAACGTGTCACCCAAAAACTGGGTTGATGCCTACAAAGCGGTACTGGCCAGCAAATACAGCCCGCATGCCATCTACTACCGCATGAGCCAGGGATTTACCGACCTGATGACCCCGATGGCGGTGCTTATAATGCCCACCATCCGGACGGCGGTCAGCGGCATTCTCTACACCCGGGACCCGAACCGCCCGGAACAGGCCGCCTTGTACATGGTCTCCGGCAGCGGGGAAAAACTGGCAGACGGAGAAACCTGCCAGGCGCAGGCCGAATTTGACACGCGGCGCGGCCGGCTGCATGACCCGGGGCCGTCCTGTCCCCTGCCGCGGCAAACCCTTACAGAATTGTTTCGCTTCGGGCAGACACTTGAAGATATTTTCGGCACGCCCCAGGACGTGGAATGGGTCGTGGACCAAGACGGGCAAATCCGTATTGTTCAGTCCAGGCCCCTGCGCATGTCCGAACAACAGCCGGAACCCGCAGCAGCCGACTATCCGGATGCCGAAATCCTTGCCCGGGGACAGTGGGTCAGCTCCGGGCAGGCATCCGGCCCGGTGCATCTCCTGCAGGACCCGAGCCTGGCTGCACAGGTCCCGGCAGGCGCCGTGCTCGTGACCGGTGAACTTCCCCCGGAACTGACCCTGGCCCTCTCCCGGGTGCGGGCCGTGATCGCGGAAAAAGGCAGCCCTGCCTGCCATTTTGCCTCCGTGGCCCGGGAAGCCGGAATACCGGTAATCTGCAACGTCCCGGATGCCGGAAAACTCGAAGACGGACAAACCGTCAGCCTGGACGGCGACCGGGGCGTGGTCCTGTCCGGCCGCCGCTTTGTCTCAAACCTGCGGGAAGACGGGGCGCACGAACCCAAAGACACCCCGGTGCGCAGGATGCTCTCAGAGGCGCTTGGCTATATTTCCCCGCTGAATCTGCAGGACCCGGACGGTGCGGATTTTTCCATCCAGGCCTGCAAAAGCCTGCATGATATCGTACGCTACGTGCATGAAGCCGGGGTCCGGGAAATGTTTTCCCTGGTAGGCCGCCGGGGCCTGGACAGCTACGGGGCCAAGCGCCTGATTTCCGGAATCCCTTTGGTCATGCACGTGCTGGACGTGCACAAGGGGCTGGCACCGGATGCCGGGTCCATGAAAACGGTTCGCCTGGAGCAGATCCGGAGCCGGCCCATGCAGCAGCTTTTTGCTGGACTGGGATCTTCCGCGGTTAAGTGGGATCAAGACATCCTGCACTATGACTGGGATGCATATGCAAAGAGCTCTGCGGACTTTGTCAACGTGGAGAAATCCACGCTTTTCAGCAGCTACGCCATTGTCGACAGGCAATACCTGCATGCCCTGCTCCGGTTCGGGTACCATTTTGCCGTGCTCGACGCACTTGTCAGCCCGCAGACCGAACAAAACTACATCCACTTCAGCTTCAAGGGGGGCGGCGGAAACCCGGAGCAGCGTTTTTTCCGGATTGAACTGATCCGGTCGGTTCTTGTGTATTTCCGGTTTTCCGTGAGCACTACTGCGGATATGCTGGAGGCATCCTTTGACCGCCGCTCGCCGGCTGATACAGGCACCAACCTGGGCCGGCTCGGCATCGTGCTGGGCAAAACCGTGCTGCTGGACATGCGCCTGCAGGACCAAAATCAGGTCAAGGACCTGGCAGAAACCATTATCCAGGAAGTCCGTGATGTTTTCCCTGTTTAAGAAAAAAAATGATCCGGTCTATCCCCTGACCTGGGTCACCCCGCAGCTGGCTGTGGGCCATGCCCCCAGGAGCCATGCCGAACTGGAAAGCATCAAAAAACAGGGGATCAAGGCGATAATGAACCTGTGCATGGAAATCGAGGCGCTGGCCCGGTTCGAGGAGGAAAAGGGCTTTGAAGTCTATTTCCTGCCCATTATGGATGAAGGATTCCCGGATGTCGGGGAACTGGAAAAAGCCCTGGACTGGCTCGACGAGTCCATCTACCTGGGCAAGAAGGTGCTTGTGCACTGCAGGCACGGCATCGGCAGGACCGGAACGGTGATTTTCTCGTATCTGCTGCGCAAGGGGCTGGACCGGAAAAGCGCCAGCAGAAAAATGCGCGGGCTGCGCTCCCAGCCCACGGAACACTCGCAGAAACGCTTTCTGCACCAGTACGAAAAAAAGGAAACGCCCCTGCAGGTCTCGGAGCCCTCTTTGATCCCCGGGTTCAAGGTCGACATGCGGCCTTACCTGGACCAGGCCGCAATCCTTCTGGACCAGGTTGAAGCCGACATCTCCGAGGCAGCCACGCCGAGATGCGGCAAAGACCATGCGCAATGCTGCTACGGCACGGTCCGGATGTCCCTGGCGGAAGCCGCATACCTGCAGTTTGGCCTAAACACTGAATTCAGCAGGGAGCTTCGCCGGGAGTGCATCGACTACGCGCTGCAAAAACAAAGCGCGGCCTGCCCGCTGCTCAAAGACGGCCGGTGCCTGCTCTATGAGTTCAGACCGGCTCAGTGCCGTGTATTTGACCGCGCGGATCAGCAGGTTCCGGCTGAATTGGACAAAGAACTCCGCACGCTCTCCGCAGAGATCCTGCGCGCTTTCCTGGGCAGGCAAACCCGGGAAAAGCCGCCGGATTTTGAACTGCCCGACGTGATTTCCGGAAAATTCGTGCAGCGCTTTTTTCATCTGCTGGGTTCCGGCTAAGCAGCAATGACAAATCCGCACAGGCTTAGATTTTGCGTACCGCTTCGAACTTGACACGACTTCAGGATGCTGCGATATATTTTTAACCCGGCACGTCGTCTTTTTGCAGCAAACCATGAAAAACCCCATGACAGTATATGAAACCCGAACCTGATCAGAA
>JBKHJS010000101.1:0-8445 GCA_046537995.1 Desulfobacterales bacterium | reverse complement strand
TATCTGGCCATGTATCCTTTGGTGATTTTTGGCGCCGGGGCCTGCCACTGGGAAAATCGCTTTTCGATCTCCGCGTTTTCCAGTTTCAAGGTAATGGTTTTACCGGGGATGTCGATGGCGACGGGGTCGCCTTCGGCTACGATGGCCAGCGGGCCTTTCTGCATGGCCTCCGGGGAGATGTGCCCGATGGCCGCGCCGCGGGTTCCGCCGGAAAACCGGCCGTCTGTGATCAGTGCCACGTCCCCGTCCAAACCCATGCCGGCAATCGCCGAGGTGGGCGCAAGCATTTCACGCATGCCCGGCCCGCCCATGGGGCCCTCATACCGGATAACCACCACATCGCCCTTATTGATTTTTCCGGCCATGATTGCCTCGGAAGCTTCCTCCTCGGAATCAAACACCCGGGCAGGGCCTTCATGCTGCATCATTTGGTCGACCACTGCGGACTGCTTGACCACGCATCCGTTGGGCGCAAGGTTGCCAAACAGCACGGCCAGGCCGCCGTAAGAATGGTAGGCCCGTTCCACCGGGCGGATCACTTCCGGATCGATCACCCGGGCGGATTCCAGGTTGTCCCTGACGCGCTTTCCGGTAACGGTCAGGCAGTCCGTGTCAATCAATCCGGCATCTGCCAGGGTTTTCATCACCCCGGAAATGCCGCCGGCATTGTTTAAGTCCTCGATGTGATGGGCCCCGCCCGGGCTCAGGGAACACAGGTGCGGGATCCGGTTGCTGATGGCATTGATCCGGTCCAGGTCCAGGGGCATGCCCCTTTCATGGGCCAGGGCCGCGATGTGGAGCACCGTGTTGGTGGAGCATCCCAGTGCCATATCCACGCAAAGCGCGTTTTCAAAGGCTTGGTGGGTCAGAATCCGGCTCGGGACAATGCCTTCATTGTGCAGAGCCACCACCTGCATGCCCGCCTGCTTGGCCAGCCGCAGCCTGGCGGACATCACCGCAGGGATGGTCCCGTTTCCGGGCAGGCCCAGCCCGATGGCCTCGGTAAGGCAGTTCATGGAATTTGCCGTGAACATGCCCGAGCATGAACCGCAGGTGGGGCAGGCCGCATTTTCGATGGCGCAGAGTTCCTCCTCTGACATGACCCCGCGGCGAACCTTGCCCACGGATTCGAATACCGAGATCAGGTCCACCTTGTCCTTCGGGTGTTCCGGATGGCGGCCTGCCAGCATGGGCCCGCCGCTGATGACCATGGTCGGCAGATCCAGACGCGCGGTTGCCATGAGCATGCCGGGTACAATCTTGTCGCAGTTGGGAATCATGACCATGGCGTCCATGGCATGGGCCGTGGCCATGATTTCTATTGAATCGGCGATCACCTCCCGGCTGCCCAGGGAATATTTCATGCCTTCATGGCCCATGGCAATGCCGTCGCAGACCCCGATGGTGCCGAACTCCACTGGCGTGCCGCCGGCCATGTAAATGCCGGCTTTGACCGCCTCGCTGATTTGGTCTAAGTTCGCGTGGCCGGGAATAATGGTGTTGACCGAGTTTGCAATGCCGATCAACGGCCGGCGGATTTCGTCGTCGGTGTATCCGATGGCCTTTAACAATGACCGGTGGGGCGATCTTCCGATACCCTGCTTGGCGATGTCGCTTTTCATGATTTTGTCTCTCCTGAAACAAAAAAACCGCTATCAGCTTTTGTGGGCTGATAACGGTTTGTGTAAAAATTTTGGAATCTTAAAATTTTGTTCGCGCCATTATCAACCCCGTTGCCCGCCGAGGACGCCAAGTACGCCCAGTACGGGTACGATGATTAGAATAATAATGAGGCTGAAAATGACCGACCGGAAATTCATTTTAAGATCCGCCACAGGTTCCGGTTAAGTAAATGAAAAATTACAAAAAATTCTTCCGTTGAATTCTGATTCCAATACCAGCAAAATATTTTACTTGTCAAGCATTTTGTATTTAAACATCTGAAACGCTCAATTTAGGTTTAACCAGGTGCTTTTCAAGCCACTGCAGGGTGGTGTCCATGAATGTCTGCTGGTGCACGGGATTGCTGATCGGGTGATCCGAGCCGGGCAGGCAAAGCAGCTGTTTCGGGTCAGCTGCGGCATCGCGGATTTCCAGGGCGTTTTCATACGGCACGATCTGATCTTCGTCCCCGTGGCAGATTAAAATATGATGTACCATAGGCAGGCTTTCAGAGGCGTCAAATTCCATCTGCGCCGGTTCAATGCCCTCGAAGGCAGGGTCTGTTTCATGGGATAGCGGCACCCGGATGGCTGAAAACCGGACCGGGGCGGCCAGGGTGACAAACGCGCGGATATCGTAGGCCCCGGCCACGGATAATACCACGGCGCCGCCCATGCTGCTGCCGAAAAGGCCCAGCGCGCCGCTGAGATCCGGGCGTTTGCGCAACATTTCAATGGCTGCGACCAGGTCGTTTCTGCGGCCGTCAAATGTCGTGACCCGGGCGAATTCCCCTTGGCTTTGTCCGCATCCGCGATGATCAAAGCGGAAATAGGCCAGGCCCATGCGGTTGCATCGTTGGGCCAGGGCCTTTTGCTTGGGAGAATCCCCGTTGGACAGCATCCCGTGTACGCCGATGACAACGGGCGGATTTTTTGCCCCGGGCATGTGCAGGCAGCCGTGCAGGCGCAGGCCGTCGGCCTGAAAAAATAACGTTTCTTGCATGACAGATTTCCTGTTTCGATTTATATTGCACCTAAATTGAGCGTTTCAGATTTTTAAAAGCATTTCATTTTAATCGGTTGGGCTTTACGCCCCGGAAGGGTCATCATAACCTGAGATGCGAATCAATACCAAGTCAAAGTTGTCAGGAGACTATGCCGGTTAAAAAAAAGCAGGAAATCGAACTCGATATCACGGCAATTGCATTCGGCGGCCGGGGCATTGCCAGGGTCGACGGGTTTACCGTGTTTGTGGATCAGGCCGTGCCGGGCGATCGGGTACGCGCCCGGGTGTTTAAAAAGAAAAAGAATTACGCGGAAGCCCGAACGCTTGAGGTGTTGTCCGCCTCGGCCGACCGGGTGGAACCGCCTTGTCGGTATGCGGGCTGGTGCGGGGGGTGCAAGTGGCAGTTTCTGCAATACGAACGCCAGCTGGAATACAAGCGTCAGCACGTGGCCGAAGCCCTGGAACACCTCGGGCAGTTATACGGCATCCCGGTGCACCCGGTGCTGCCCTCTGAACCGATTTTCGGCTACCGCAACAAGATGGAATTCTCCTGTTCGGACCGGCGGTGGCTGCTGCCCGAGGAACTCGGCCGGGAGGATATTCCCATGGATTTTGCTTTGGGCCTGCATGTGCCCGGCACCTTTGATAAAATCCTGGATATTGATGCCTGCCTGCTGCATCCGGCAAAGGGAAACCGCATATTAAGCGATGTGCGCGATTTCATGAAGGCATCTGACATGCCGCCCTATGGGCTGCGCACCCACGAGGGGTTCTGGCGGTTTCTCATGCTGCGGCATTCGGTTGCCCAAAACCGGTGGCTGGTCAACCTGGTCACAGCTACCGAGAACCGCGCAGCAGTCCAGGCACTGGCTGACGACTTGATGGCAACCCATGCCGATATTGCAGGGGTGGTCAATAATGTGACCGCCGGCAAGGCTGCGGTGGCAGTGGGCGAATATAAACGGCATCTTGCCGGAGATCAGGTGTTAAGGGAACGCCTGGGTCCGTTTGAATTTGAAATCTCGGCCAATTCGTTTTTCCAGACCAACACCCGGCAGGCCGAGGTTCTTTATGAGACGGTGCGTAAATTTGCCGGACTCACCGGCAGGGAAACCGTGGTGGATCTCTACAGCGGTACGGGCACGATTCCGATCTGGCTGTCAAGAGATGCCGCGGAGGTCATCGGCATGGAGCTCGTGGAAACTGCGGTGGCGGACGCGGAAAAAAACTGCCGGCAAAACCGGATTACCAACTGCCGCTTTATTTCCGGGGATATCCGGCAGTCCATTTCGGGCATTGAATCCCGGCCGGATCTCATGGTGATTGATCCGCCGCGCGCGGGCATGCACAAGGACGTGGTCAAGTCCGTCCGGGACCTGGCGCCCGAAGCGATGGTTTATGTTTCGTGCAACCCGGCCACCCTGGCACGGGATCTTTCCCTGATGGCCGAAGACTACCATGTTGCCGAAGTCCAGCCGGTGGACATGTTTCCCCATACGTTTCATATCGAGGCGGTGGCCAGGCTGGAGCGGAAGTGATCCGTGATCCGTGATGAGTGATGCGTAACGAGTGATGGGAGGTATAGAGATGAAAATTGAGATGAGGCCGATTGGGACGTTTTACACCGGGGAAACCGATATTCCCCGGCACTGGAGCCTTTCTGAGGCCCGGGGGCGCATCGAAGTCGACCCGGCCTATCAGCAGGGCTTAAAAGATATCGAGGCGGGCCAGCAGATCGTGGTGCTGTTTTGTTTTCACAAGAGCCGGGAGTTTACTCCGGATCTGCTGGTGCAAAAACCGCCTCACAAGGACCGGCCCTTCGGGGTGTTTTCCATCTGCTCGCCCCGTCGCCCCAATCCCATCGGGCTTTCGGTGTTGCGGGTTTCCGGCATCCGGGAAAATATCATTGACGTGGAAAATATCGACATGATCGACCAGACGCCGATACTGGATATCAAGCCGCATCTCCCGCCCCCGGCATAGCATGCAGATGCGGTCCCGCGGTTAAAATCGGGTTGCCGGCGGCAGGGGCGTGTGTTATTTTTGAATTAAAATAAGCATTTTTTTGTGCGCTGATCCGCAACCAAGGAGGGCTCGTCCATGAAAACGAAAATTGACCGTATTCTTTGCGCCACGGATCTTTCGGATACATCCCGCATGGTGGTGCCCTACGGCATCGATCTGGCAAAGCAGCTCAATGCAGAGCTCTATGTTTGCCATGTGGTTGATCTGCCGACCATTTCCGTGTACGGGGAAGCCGTGTTCGATCCGATCACCCAGCAGCAGCGGTTCAAGAATTTTGCGCGCCAGGAGATTGAAAATCAGTTAAGCGATGCACCGGTGGAATCCACGCCCCTGGTAGCCTTTGGTCATACCACTGAGGAGATTACCCGGCTGACCGCGGAATACGGCATTGATCTGGTGATTACCGCCACTCACGGCAGATCCGGCTTGCGCCGGTTGTTTCTGGGTTCTGTTACAGAGCGTCTCATGCGCACTCTGAATTCTCCGCTGTTGGTTTTACGAGCCGCCGACGAAACGGAAACAGCAACCCGCCAGAGAATTCCTTTCAGGCGGATATTGGTCGGATGCGATTTTTCCGAGCACGCCGGATTGGCACTTTCATGCAGCCTGAACCTGGCCCGGGAAATGGCCTCCGAGCTTCATCTCGTGCACGTGGTGGAACCCGACGACTACAAGGAAGATCCGACCTTTCCGTCGGAATCCGGTGATCAGCTCGAGGAGGACTTCCATTTTTCGATCACGGAAAAGCTCAGGGCCATGGTTCCCGAGCAAGACCTGAACCGTAAGGTGAGGCTTAAAACCAGCGTTCTGGTGGGCAAACCGTATGCCGAGCTCGTGGCCTATGCCGACCGCCATGACATCGACTTGGTTGTCCTGGGCGTGCGGGGCCGCGGCATGGTGGAAAGCCTGCTTGTGGGTTCTACCACGGACCGGGTGGTGCGCCGCGCGCCGTGCCCGGTGCTTTCGGTCAACCCGGGCGCCGAAGAGGAATAAGGCGTAAGGCCTTTTCAGGCCCGGGCCGTTTCCAGTATCTCGCCGCTGGACCGGATCACGATTTCCTGATGGGCCACCTGTTTGCCCGCGGCTTTCATGGCTTTTTCCACGATGGCCGGCATGCTGCTGCAGCAGGGCACTTCCATGGTCACGGTGGTCACCGAGCGGATCCGCGCCTGCCTGAAGATGTCGGCAAACTTGGCTACATAGGCGTCCTTGTCATCGAATTTCGGGCAACCCATCATAACAACCCGTCCCCGGAGCAGGTCCTGGTGGAGATTCGGATAAGCCACGGCCGCGCAGTCGGCAAGCACCAGCAGGTCGGCGTCCTTGAGAAACTCGGCCCTGGGCGGCACCAGCCGGATCTGGATCGGCCAGTGGGTAAGCGCGGATGCGGTTTGCCGGCCGGAGTCGGTTGACCCGGTGCCCGGTGCGGGCCGTGTGAAAGTGTGAACCTGGTGGGAAGGACATCCGCACGCCGGGCTGTCGGCTGTTTCTTCGGTGGAGGGGCCGAGATTTTCCAGGTGCTCTTCCACGGCTTGCTCGTCAAATTCCTCGGCCTCCCGTTCCACGATTTTCAGCGCCCCAGTGGGGCATTCACCCAGACAGGCGCCGAGTCCGTCGCACAGGTTTTCGGAAATCACCCGTGCCTTGCCGTTGATTATCTGGATGGCGCCTTCGGCACAGGCGGGCACGCACTGGCCGCAGCCGTCGCAGAGTTCGTCGTCGATTTCAATGATTTTGCGCAGTGTTTTCATATGAGGCCTCTTTATTTGAGATGATATTATTCGATTGATTGTAAAAAAAGTTCTTCGGACCGTTTTTCCCCGGCCCGGGTAAAAAATTTGCCTTTGACGCGGCGTTCCAGGTCCTCCTCATTGATTTGCTTTTCCTTTTGCGCATCCTCGATGTTTGCGATCCGGTCTGCGTCCCAGACGACCTTGAAGTTTAAGGTTTCCGCGTCCCGGGGATGGTGATGGTGGCCGATGATATCGCAGACTTCGTCGGTTAATGATTCGGGCGCCCCCAGTTTTGCCATGAGATCTTTTGCAATCGCCGGGCCCTCTTCTTCCTGGTAGCGGGCCGCAGAGCTGCCGTGTTTTTTTTCCGCCTCGGGAATGCCGATGTCATGGAGGTAGGCTGCAGCCAGGATCACTGCCATGTCTCCGCCCTCGGCTGCGGCAATGGCTTCTGCATGCCGGGCCACCCGGGTGGCATGCCCGATGCGCTTGAAGTCCCGTCCGAAGTATTTTTTCATCTCCACTGCGATCCGGTCCTTCATCAGCTCCTGGCGCTGGGCCAGAAGCTCAGGGGGCAGTTCACCGATGCATTGCTCGGCGTACTGGCAGTAGGCCGCGCAGCCAAAGTCCATGTGCGGGTTGACAAAGCGGTGTTCGCAGCTCGGACATCTGCGCATGGTGTCGTCCTTGAAAAACTCCACCGGTTTTCCGCATTCCGGGCATTCGGTCTCGAAAATCGCCCCC
Source organism: Desulfobacterales bacterium (assembly GCA_046537995.1). GTDB lineage: Bacteria > Desulfobacterota > Desulfobacteria > Desulfobacterales > Desulfosalsimonadaceae > Desulfosalsimonas. Next base: position 1,276 of record JBKHJS010000101.1, on the reverse strand, counting down.
GGTTTCCAGAATCGGCTGTCCTGTCCCGGACATTTCATGTTGGTTCCTCCTGTATGTGTCCCATCGGTGAGACGGGAAGTTTTCTTTTTCCGGTTGCTTCAAATTAATCATCATTGATGAAACCGTAAATCCTTGGCTCCCTTTTTATATCTGTTTTGCACGGGCTGCATTGACTTAGGTCAAAATTTCCGCGGATGTGAAAATATTTGGAAATGACCGCATTTGACAGGTATCGCCCGCGGGAATAACTTAGAAGAAAACAGGTAAGGACCGTGTGAATGCAACCCAATCAAGGAGGCCGATTATGTACAACAAGGACGAACTCTGCGCGAAGATCAAGGACATATACCCGGATATCGGCGAGTGCGGAATCGATGTCAGCGTGGACTATGATAGTGAAAAAAACGCATATATCGTGGATCTGAAAAAGGATCAGCATGAACTCACAACCCACCTGGAACCTGAGGACGCAGAAACCTGCATGAACGGCAAACAGTGCATCGGCCTGGGCCTTCAGATCGCCCAGCTCAAGGACAATATCACCAAGACCTGATAAAACGCGGCGGCCGGTATTGCGATCCGGCGGCTGTTGCTGTTCAAATCCGTTGTGCCCTGCAAAAAAGAAACCCGGGTCTTCCCGGGTTTTCGCAGGTCGGTCCGGCGGGGAAGTTTACGCATCTGCCGTCCGCTGTCGCGCCCGATGCATCTGCGCAAACCACCCCGCCGTCCCGCCCTGGCCCAACCGCCACGACAGTTTCCCCCATATAGTCCCGTAAGTTTTTAATTGCCCCGGAGTAGGGGCGAACCTGTGTGTTCGCCCTCTCACCGGTAAAAAGCACAGGCTCTCCGCTACGGATATACGTTGGTTGAAGTTTAAGTCGAAAGACCATGTATGGTTTCCTCGTGCGGAGATTGACGGGGTTGCCGCATGGCGCATTGCACGCGGGCCGGAGCAGCTCTTGGCGAAGCTGAGTAGGCGGCCGGCTCTGTTTGAGCCGAAAGGCGAGTTTGCCGAGCCGCCGCGAAGCGAGCCTTAGAGTTGCGCGGCCCGAGTGCAGCGACATGCGGCATCCCCGGCAAGCGACGCGCGCGGCTCGGCGTTGAATCCCGGGGTTTTTCCAGAATCTTTCAATATTGTGAGGCGCTGCAAAAAAACATCGGGCTTCAAGTCTTTTCGCAGGTCGGTCCGGCGGGGAAGTTTGCGCATCTGCCGTCCGCTGTCGCGCCCGATGCATCTGCGCAAACCACCCCGCCGTCCCGCCCTGGCCCAACCCCC
>JBKHJS010000100.1:0-8525 GCA_046537995.1 Desulfobacterales bacterium | reverse complement strand
CATACCGGGCCGGCCAGTTTGCCGAACTGTCCATCCCCGGCCTCGGGGAAATTCCCATCGGTATTGCCTCCTCACCCACGGAAAAGGGTTTTGTCAAGTTCACGGTGTTTAAGACGGGCAAGGTCACATCCTATTTGCATTCCATGAAGGAAGGCGACATCATGGGCATCCGGGGGCCGCTTGGCAACTGGTACCCCTGGGAAACCCTGGAAGGCAAAAACGTGGTCATCATCGGCGGCGGATTTGCCTTTACCACGCTGCGTTCATCGATTATCTACATGCTGGATCCGGAAAACCGAAAAAAGTTCAAGGACATCTACGTGATCTACGGCGCCCGTTCACCCGGGATGCTGCTTTACAAGGAAGAACTCGAAAACTGGGCCGCCCGGGACGATCTGAACATGCACATTACCGTGGACTCCACCGACGATCCCGAGTGGCCCCATCATACCGGGTTTGTCCCCACGATCTCGGAGCAGGAGGCGCCATCGGGTACGGATGACACGTACGCAATTGTCTGCGGACCGCCCGTGATGATTAAATTTACGCAGCCAGTCCTTGACAAGCTCGGTTACAGTGAAGACCGGATCATTATGTCGCTTGAAAACCGGATGAAATGCGGAATCGGAATGTGCGGTCGCTGCAATACCGGCAAGGAGTTTGTATGCAAGGACGGCCCTGTTTTTACCTTGCAGCAGCTCAATCAAACGCCCAAGGAGTATTAGGTGCGCACCAGAACAATGCTCATATTTTAATATTGACAATTCGGGCAACACCCGTTAAATTACAAATTTTATAATTATTTGAGAAGAATTGGCGAGAGAAGCCTTTTGAATACAAACAACTAAAGGAGGGATATTCAATGCCGACGGTAGAATTTGAAGGTCATACGTTTAATGTGGACGAAGACGGTTTCATTGACAGCTTTGAGAACTGGAACGAAACATGGGTGAAGTACGTCAAGCAGCAGGAAGGAATTGACGAGTTAAACGACGAGCACTGGAAAGTCATCAACGTGCTTCAGGACTATTACAAGAAAAACGGCATCGCCCCGATGGTGCGCGTACTTTCCAAGCTCACCGGCTTTAAGCTCAAACATATCTACGAGCTGTTTCCGTCCGGCCCGGGCAAGGGCGCATGCAAAATGGCCGGCCTGCCCAAACCCACGGGCTGCGTATAATTGACTTCTGCCTGGACGCAAGTCCATGCACGCGCGTGTTGGTACAGAATTTGGCAAAAGCCCTGCCTGAAACGGCAGGGCTTTTGTTTTTATCCCGCAACACGGCAAAGTCGGAGGCGGTGAAATGAACAGCATCACCATAGAAGTAAATTCCGGACAGAAAACCGAACTCATCGATATCACCTCCGATGTGCAGCAATCGCTTGACCGCAGCGGTTTTGACAACGGGATCTGCATGATTTACGTACCCCACACCACCGCTGCGGTGACCATCAACGAAAGCGCAGATCCTGACGTGGCCCGGGACATCATGATGGTGCTCAATCAGGTGGTTCCGTGGAAGGCCGGATACCGACACATGGAAGGCAATTCACCGGCACACGTCAAGGCCAGTCTGGTGGGTGAATCCGTGAACGCCGCAGTTGCAGGCGGGAAATTGCAGCTCGGCACCTGGCAGGGCATCTTTTTCTGCGAATTTGACGGACCGCGCAGTCGTCGGGTTCGCATTTACCTGATCAACGGTTAAACGCGGCGGGCCGCAACCATGACGCAGAAGCTTGACGATATTGACAAGACCCTGTTAAACCGCATTCAATCCGATTTCCCCATCGACGCCCGGCCCTTTCTCCGGATTGCCGAGGAGACCGGCCTTACGGAAGACGAAGTCATCGAACGGGTCCGGCGCCTCAAGGAAAAAGACATCATCCGGCGCATCGGGGGCAATTTTTCACCGGAGAAGCTCGGCTTTGTCAGCACTCTGTGCGCCTGCCGCGTGCCCGAGGAAAACCTGGAAGACTTTACACGCACGGTCAACAGCTATGCCGGTGTGACCCATAACTACCTTCGGGACAACAGCTTTAACGTATGGTTTACGTTTATCGCCCCTTCAGAAGCCGACATCAGCCGGAGCCTGGCTGAAATTTCCGAAAAAACCGGCATCCATGACATTCTCAACCTTCCGGCCACCCGGGTTTACAAAATCCGCGCCCACTTCAACCTCAAGTAAAAAAAACGCCATGATCCGCGATGTCCGTATTGCCCTTGTTGTCTGCCGCTCGGTGCTGGGGGATACCCCGGCAAACCTGGCGTGCATGGAAAAATGGACGGCTGCGGCAGCCCGGCAGGGAGCGGAAATCATCTGTTTTCCGGAACTCTGTGCCACGGGGTACCATGTCCGCGGGGCGCTCCGCAGTGCTGCACAACCCCTGCCCGGTCCCGCATCGGATCATATCCGGGCCATGGCAGACAAGCACGGTATCTGTATCCTGGCCGGCCTGGCGGAAAAGCACAACGACCGCATTTTTGCCGCCCACCTGCTGGCCAAGCCGGAAACCGGCATATCCGGGGTGTATCGAAAGCTCCACCTGGGTCCGCCTGAACAGAAACATTTCACCGCAGGATCGGAAATCCCCCCCTTACCCGAGGCCCGCGGCCTTTGCCTGGGCATCCAGCTTTGCTACGATGCCCATTTTCCAGAGCTTTCCACTGCCATGGCCGCAAAAGGTGCAGACATCATTTTCATGCCGCACGCCTCGCCGGGCAAAGATGCTGCGGACAAGCTCGCCTCCTGGATGCGGCACCTGCCGGCAAGGGCCTTTGACAACGGTATCTATGTGGCGGCGGTAAACCAGGTGGGAGACAACGGCAGCGGACTATACTTTCCGGGCGTGTCCGCATTGATTTCTCCTGACGGAAAGCTTCTGCACAGTTATACGGGAGATCAGGAAAACATGCTGCTTGCGGACCTGACTGTCCGGGAATTAAACTCCGTGCGCCAACATCCCATGAAATACTTTTTGCCCAATCGCCGGCCCGAGCTTTACAAATAAAGCCTTGCCTTTCAGGAATTGCGCACGAGCTTGATGCCGAATTGAACGGGAATGGTCTTTTCCAGCCGACGGCCGAAGATCAGGTCCAGCATGCCCTCGCCCATGCCGGCCTTTTCCTGCACCACGCGCCGCATTTCCGCATCATAGCGCACCGCCTCCAGGATGTCCTCGCCGGCCCCGGCATCCTTGAACTGCCGTTTTTCCGCAAGTGCGGCAATCCTTTCATAACCGCACTTCTCCTCGTGGGCGCGGATCAGGTCCATCAGCCATTCCAGATTGCCGAAAACAGATTCCCGGTCCAGCCGGTCGGTTTCATAGGCGGCCTCCAGCGGACCGGTATCCCAGCATGCCATGAGCCGGCATTCCAGCGGACGGATATCGTAAATGCGGCAGGCTTTTTGACCGGCATCGTAATAAGTGCACGCGGCGCTGTGCCCTGCGGACTTGAGCTTGATGATCTCCCGGGGCGTATTGATCAACTGCCCGGAGACATTGTCATGCACGGTTTCCCCCCTGCGGATGGTATACAGGTCTTCTGCCGGGATCTTTTTCTGCATCACCGGGTCCAGGTCTTCTGCGTGCAGTGCGGGGCCGCCTTTCTCGCAGCAGGTGCCGCAGCGGGTGCACTGGGCCTGAGTGTTATCCATATCTGATTCCATGTGCGCCAGGCTCTCAAAAAGCCACGAAGCGCACAAAGCCCACAAAGCTCAATCTCGTGCTTCGCGGCTCGTGCGCTTCTATCTCTTCATGCCGGATGTGGTGGCTTTTATTCCTTCTTTTCCCCTTCGCCCTTCTGGTCTTCGCTTTCACCCTCTTCGCAGATGGACCTGGGATCAGCCATGAGTTTCAGGATTTCATACTTCCGGTTGATCTCCTCTTCGATCTGCCTGCGAAGCTTCTTGGATTCCTCGGGAAATGTTTTTTCCAGTGAGGAAAACCGGACCTCGCCTGCCAGAAAATCCTGCAGGGTGCCGTCCGGCGCCTTGGATTCCAGGACAAAGGGATTTTTGCCCTGTTTTTCAAGTTCGGGATGATACCGGTACAGCGGCCAGTAGCCGGTTTCCACGGCGCGCTTTTCCTCTTCCTGGCTCTTGCCCATGCCGACTCTGAGACCCTGATTGATACAGGGGGCATAGCAAATAATCAGGGAAGGTCCGTTGTACTCATCGGCTTCCCGGAAAGCCTTCATCATCTGATTCTTATTGGCGCCCATGGCCACGGATGCCACGTAAACGTAACCATAGGTCATGGCCATGCGGCCGAGATCCTTTTTGCTGAGTTTCTTTCCGGAGGCGGCAAACTTGGCCACCGCACCTGTGGGGGTGGCCTTTGATGACTGGCCGCCGGTATTGGAATACACCTCGGTATCCATGACCAGGATATTGACATCCTCTCCCGAGGCAATCACGTGGTCCAGGCCGCCGTAGCCGATGTCATAGGCCCATCCGTCTCCGCCGAAGGCCCAGATCGATTTTTTCGTAAACACGTCTGCAAAGTCGTAAATGGACTCAAGCATCGGGCTTCGCTCCATGCCGGCCAGAATCTGCTTCATCTGATCGCCGTAGGTGCGCGAACCTTCCGCATTATCCATATTTTCCAGCCAGCCGCGCATGGCGTCCTTTAATTCATCCGGGATGCCGGCTTCAAGGGCATCGCGGATCATATCGGCCAGCCAGCGGCGGCGCTGGTTGACAGCCAGTCCCATGCCGTAGCCGAATTCGGCAGAATCCTCGAACAGAGAATTGCCCCAGGAAGGGCCGAAGCCGTCCTTGTTGGTGCAATACGGGGCGGAAGGTGCGGATGCTCCCCAGATGGAACTGCACCCGGTTGCGTTGGCGATAATCATCCGCTCGCCGAACATCTGGGTGAGCACCTTTACATAGGAAGTCTCTCCGCAGCCGGCACAAGCGCCGGAAAACTCAAGCAGCGGCTGGTAAAACTGGCTGCCCTTAACCGTGGTCCGCTTGGTAAGGTTGTCCCTGACCGGCAAGCTCTCAAAGAAACGCTCACAAGGCACCTGCTTTTCAGTCTGGGTGTTAATGGGCCGCATGACAAGCGCCTTTTTCTTGGCCGGGCAGATATCGGCGCAGTTGCCGCAGCCCTGGCAATCCAGGGGGTAAACCTGGATCCGGAACTTATACCCCTTGAGTTCCTTGCCTGTGGCATCAATGGTGTCAAAGCCCCCGGGGGCTTCCTTGAGTTCCTCATCAGTGAAAAGACCCGGCCGGATTGCGGCATGCGGACAGACAAATGCGCACTGGTTGCACTGAATGCAGTTTTCCGGGATCCACTCAGGCACGTTGATAGCCACCCCCCGCTTTTCGTACCTGGTGGTGCCCACCGGAAAGATCCCGTCGGGTTCAAAAACGGAAACCGGAAGGGTGTCGCCTTTCTGGGTCAACATGGGCCGCATGACGTTTTTGACAAAATCCGGTTCGTCGGTTTCAACAACCGTTTCACGGCCAGCGTTCTTCCATGACTCGGGATAATCAATCTCCTCCAGGTTGGCCACGGCCTGATCCACCGCGTCCACGTTCATCTGGACGACCTTTTCACCCTTTTTGCCGTAGGTTTTCTGGATGTCTTTTTTGAGATAGTCAACAGCTTCCTCATAGGGCAGCACGTTTGCGACCCTGAAAAACGCGGTTTGCATGATCATGTTGATCCGGCCGCCCAGGCCCACCTTTTCTGCAATGGGAATGGCGTCGATATTGTAGAACTTGAGGTTTTTCTCTGCAATGGTCCGCTTCATGGAATTTGGCAGTTCCTCTTCCATGTCCGCCTTGGACCAGGGCGAATTGAGCAGAAAGGTTCCGCCCGGCTTGATGCCCTCGAGCACGTCGTAGACATGCACATAATTTGCCTTGTGACAGGCGATGAAATCCGCGGAATGCACCTGGTATGTCGACTGGATCGGGTGCGGGGAAAAGCGCAGGTGGGACACGGTCACCCCGCCGGACTTCTTGGCATCATAGGCAAAATACCCCTGGGCGTACTGATCGGTGTGATCGCCGATAATCTTGATGGCGCTCTTGTTGGCGCCCACGGTGCCGTCCGAGCCGAAACCCCAGAACTTGCACTGAATGGTGCCCTCGGGAGCGGTATCAAGTTCCTCTTCCACGGGCAGAGAGGTGTAGGTCACATCGTCCTTGATGCCCACGGTAAACTTATGCTTGGGCGCAAGCGCCTTCATGTTATCAAACACCGACCTGGCCATGGCAGGGGTGAATTCCTTGGATCCCAGGCCGTATCTGCCGGCATGGATCTCGGGGGATTCGCCGTATTCCATGAATGCCGTGCAAACATCGATATAAAGGGGATCTCCGATTGCGCCGGGCTCCTTGGTGCGGTCCAGCACCGTGATCTGTTCCACCGAGCCGGGAAGTGCGGCCAGAAAATGCTCAATGGAAAACGGCCGGTACAGGCGAACCTTGAGCAGTCCCACCCGCTGGCCGTTTTTGTTCTGATGATTGACCACTTCCTCGATGGTCTCGGTGCCCGAACCCATGGCCACGATCACCCGGTCGGCATCCGGATGCCCCACGTAGTCAAACAGGTTGTATTTCCGGCCTGTCAGCCGGCCGACCTTTTCCATGTTCTCTATGACAATGTTGGGAATATCCAGGTAATACGGATTGCAGGCTTCCCGGTTCTGGAAGAAAATATCGGGGTTCTGGGCCGTGCCCCGGATATGGGGATGTTCCGGATTCATGGCGCGGGCGCGGAATTGCCGGATGGCCTCGTAATTGACCAGACCGGCCATTTCCTCGTAATCGATCATCTTGATTTTCTGAATCTCGCTGGAGGTCCTGAAACCGTCGAAAAAGTGCACAAACGGCACGCTTGAATCAATGGCCGACAGGTGTGAAACCAGGGCCAGGTCCATGACTTCCTGCACGGAGCCGGAAGCCAGCTCGGCAAACCCGGTCTGGCGGACTGCCATGACATCACTGTGGTCCCCGAAAATCGACAGCGCATGGGTGGCCACCGCACGGGCAGAGACATGAAAAACCCCGGGCAGCAATTCGCCGGCGATCTTGTACATGTTTGGAATCATCAAAAGCAGGCCCTGCGAGGCGGTAAACGTGGTGGTCAGAGAACCGGCTGCCAAAGCACCGTGCGCTGCACCGGCCGCACCGGCCTCGGACTGCAGTTCCCGCACGTGCAAAGGCTGGCCGAAGATGTTTTTTCGTCCCCCGGCCGCCCATTCATCGGCGGTTTCGCCCATGGAGGTCGAGGGCGTAATCGGGTAGATCGCGGCCACCTCGCTTAATGCATAGGCCACGTGCACTGCGGCCGTGTTTCCGTCGATTGTCTGCATTCTCGCCATAGTTTGCTTTCTCCTTGCATCGGTTGGAATGTTTTTAAAAGCCGAAAATCCGCAAACCGGCCACGGCTTTTCAAAATCTCAGGATATTTCTCAAAATTAACAAAATTAGCCTATATTGCAATTCGTGTAAAGAAAAAACTGGGTTCACCAGGGGTCAAAGACCGGCAAGGGTGCTGTGGGCCACACAATTGACCAGGCAAACGAACTCGCCCACCGAAAGCGTCTCAGCACGTCTGGCACCGCTTATGCAGGCCCGGCCCAGGGCCGCATCGGTTTGCGATTCGGTAATATTGAGTTCTCCGCCGATAAGCGCATTCCTGAGGGTCTTTCTGCGCTGGCCGAATGCCGCCTTGACCACTGCGGACAGCAGGTTTTCATCGATGGCCGGAACCCGGGGCGGCTGAAAGCAAATTTCGATGACCTCGGAATCCACATTCGGCCGGGGATAGAACTGGTTGGCCCGCACCCGCGCAATCCGGGAGACTGCTGCGCAGTACTGGGTCATGACCGAAAGCCGGCCGTATGCTTTTGTCCCGGGCACGGCATAGATGCGCCGGGCCATTTCCGTCTGGAGCATCAAAACCGCCCGATCAACGATGTCCCGCTGGAAGATAAGGGAAATGAGCACCTGGGAGGAAATATTGTAGGGGAGATTGCCGATTACTGTCAGCCGGGTGTTTTCATGTTCAAAAATCGCCTGCAGGTCCACGTCAAAGATATTTTTGTTGATCACCGCCACGTTTTCCGCTCGGCCCTCGGCCACCACGGCCTGAAGTATCCCGATCAGATCGCGGTCCTTTTCCACGGCATACACCCGCCTGGCCGCATGGGCGGCAAACACGGTCAATGCTCCGACCCCGGCACCGATTTCCACCACCACGGCATCCGAAAGTGCTGCCCGGCGTACGATCATCTCCGCGGTGGACGGATCTGCCAGGAAATTCTGGCCCATGTGCTTTTTCGGAAACAGGCTGCGGCTTGACAGCAGGCGATACGGTCCGGTCATAAACCTTACACTTTGCAGTATTTTTATGATACTGAAATGCCCCGCCTAATACGGCATGTCTGGCTATAAACATTATCCGCCGGCAGGTTTAATTATAAATCATATCACTATTTTTCAGTGTGTATCCACCCTTTTTATATCCGCACACCGGTTTAAAAAGCAATAGTCCCGGATATCTGA